>JAYFRK010000571.1:0-2832 GCA_034925975.1 Clostridium sp. | reverse complement strand
TGCTGTCCGCAACCATGTCCTCCAGGTCTTCCTTGCGTAGATTGGACTTTTGCCTTCTTCGTTGTTCGCAAAATAGAAGATCCTTGCGGTCCTTATTTGCATATAAATATGGGTGTAGCACTAGAATATACTGGTGTTTGTGAATGTGACGAAGAATAAATTTTAATACTTTAATGTTATCTAAAAGATTGTTGATTTTCATATACTGAAAATCAACAATCTTTTAAAATATATCTTGACTTTTATCTACTTAATTACTTTAAATTATCAGGATTTAAACATTTCAATTCATCGATTACAAATAATCCATCTTTTCTTACAAGTACATCATCAAAGTAAATTTCACCACCACCATATTCTGGTCTTTGAATGTATACTAAATCCCAGTGGATAGATGACTTATTTCCATTATCACACTCATCATAAGAAGCCCCTGGTGTAAAGTGTATTGAACCTGCTATCTTCTCATCAAATAGTGTATCCTTCATAGGCTTTAATATATATGGATTTACACCTAATGCAAATTCTCCTACATACCTTGCCCCTTCATCTGTGTCGAATATATGATTTATTCTTTCAGTATCATTTGCCGTAGCTTTTATTATTTTTCCATCTTTAAACTCAAGTCTAATATTCTCAAAAGTAAATCCATCATGAAGAGCTGGTGTATTGTATGTTATATATCCATTTACAGAATCCTTAACAGGTGCTGTAAATACTTCTCCATCTGGTATATTAGCTTCTCCATCACACTTAATAGCAGGGAGACCTTTTATTGAGAAACTTAAATCTGTATTTTCACCAACTATTCTAACTTTATCAGTTTGCTCAAGTTTTAAAACCAAGCTATCCATAGCTTTTGACATTTTGCTATAATCAAGGTTACATACATTAAAATAAAAATCCTCAAAGGCTTCTGTGCTCATGTTAGCACTTTGAGCCATTGATGGTGTTGGATACCTTAAAACAACCCATTTAGTCTTTGGAACTCTTATTTTCCCATGAACTTCATTCCAAAAGTATTTATTGTAAATTGTAAGTTTTTCTCTTGGCACGTCAGAATGTTCATCGGTATTCCATGCTGCTCTAACACCTATATAAGCATCCATATCAGCCATTCTTGCTGCTTCATATTTTGCCATCATCTTCATTTGTTCTTCGGTACAGTTCATAAGCATTGACCTATCTACTGCCTTATTTTTTATTGTTACAAAAGGTATTACCTTTGCCTCATAGGCAGCTTTTACAAGCTCTGTTATGAAAGGTATATCAGGATCAAAAGCCTCTATTAAAACTTTTTCTCCTTCTTCTAATTTACAAGAATAGTTAATTAGATTTTGTGCGAGTCTTGTCTGTCTTGGATCTAACATATTTTCTCCCTCCATTTTTTCATTAAATACTCAGGGGACTGTCCCCCGGATAATATTTACATACTTTCTTCTATTGTTGATAAATTATGTTGCTTTGATAATTTGGATCTTCTAAGCTTCATATAAAATATAAACCAAGTTGTGAGTACAATTCCTTTTATAATGCTTGAAATACTTATACTCCACCAAACTCCATTTAACCCTAAAAGCTTTGGTGAGGATAAAATTAAAGCCGCTGGTATTCTAAGACCAGTAAATATTATACCTACAAGGGATGGTGGTAGTGTTTTTCCCATTCCATTAAATGCTCCTGCAGTTGCTATCTCTATACACATAAAGAATTGGGATACTCCGAGTATTCTAAGATAAGCTATACCATAAGGTAGTGTTCCTTCCTCAGGTATAAAAAATGCAAATATAGACTCAGCTCCGATTATCAAGAGGAGAGTTGCAAATATTCCTATAACACTTACACTAAGTATTGCTGCCTTGTATCCCTTTATAATTCTGTCCCACTTCCCTGCACCATAGTTTTGTCCTACAAAAGCACTTATAGCTGTTTGAAAACCTCCTGCTGTCATCCATGATATGGCCTCTATTTGAGAACCTACTTTTTGAACCGCTACAGGAACTTCCCCCCATCTTGCAATTATTCTAGCTATAATCATTGCAAAAATACAGAAAAGTCCATTTTGCATAGCTACTGGCAGTCCTACTTTAAACATCTTTTTTATATATTCCAGGTCAAATTCTTTAAATGAAAAGCCTTTGATTAATATAGAATGCTTTGCTGATATTATAAATAAAGAAGTTACTACTGCCTGTGAAAATACTGTAGCTATAGCAGCTCCTTTAACTCCCATAGCTGGGAAAGGTCCCATTCCAAATATAAGAACTGGATCAAGTATCATATTACTTATAAGTCCTACTACATTAAATCTAAAGGGTGTTTTACTATCCCCTGATCCATTATAAATTCCAGTAAATACAGGATTTATAAAATAAAAATTTATTCCTAAAGCCACTATCACTAAATATTCTATGGCCATGTCTACTACATCTTTATTTTGAAGGTTAAAAAATCCTATAAGCTGTTTTCTAAATATAATTAAAAAGGCACCATAAAAAACTCCTAATACAATATTAAGAATAATAGTGTTCTTTGCGTATTTTTTTGCTGCCTTCATATCATCTTTACCTATAGATTGAGATACACCAATTTCAGCACCTATTTTAGGTATAAGAATTAGTGCCATGGCAAACCAAGTAAAAAATCCGGCTGTTCCAACCCCTGCTCCAGCACTACTTCCAAGCCTTCCAATGTATATCATATCCGTCATGTTATAAGCCATTTGAACAAATGATGTTCCCATTATTGGAAGCGCTAGTTTTATAAGAGTTGATAATATTTTGCCTTCTGTCAATTTATTTTTCATTTAATCCCCCCATTAACCCCAGTTAA
>JAYFRK010000383.1:0-3262 GCA_034925975.1 Clostridium sp. | reverse complement strand
CTATGGATATAACCTATTTAGAAAATGGGGTATAGGGCAAAGAGGAGAAAATAATGGACTATTAATTTTAATATCCATGAATGATAGAAAGTGGTCTGTAGAAGTGGGAAAGGGACTTGAAGGCGCTATACCCGATGTATTAAGTAATAGAGTGATGCAGGATACTGCAGTTCCGAATTTTAAGAACAATAATTATAATGAAGGCATAAAAAGAGCTTATTCTGTATTTGCAGACTTAATAGGAAAAGAATATGGTGTAGCTTTAGAAAAAAATGAAAAAATAAATTACAATCCTAGAGAAGAAGCTGCAAAGGAGAAAAAGGGCGGAAGTTCTATTCCTATGTTTATCATACTGGGACTAGTATTTCTAGATATAGTATTTAATAGAGCAAGAGTCATAAGGTTTATATTAGAGATAGCCTTTTGGAGTTCCATATTCGGAGGACGAGGAGGCAGAGGAGGTCGCGGAGGCGGTGGCGGCTTCGGAGGAGGAAGTGGAGGAGGATTTGGAGGCTTCGGCGGAGGTGACAGCGGTGGAGGAGGATCCTCAGGAGGGTGGTAGCTAGTGATTAGTAACTAGCTACCAGTAACAAGTAACTAGTAACCAGTCGTTAATCTCAAGCGGCTATATTTAGATATCTAATAGCCACTAGAGATTAGAGGCTGTTTATTAAAATTGGCTAATAATTAAAAATGAACTCTTACCAAATTAAATTTTATATTTTTATCACTCCATCCAAGATCCCAAGGAACTTTATATCTATCTATGTTGTGACAGTTAACTAGAGAATAACCCTTTGAATCAGCTCCTGTTACAACGGAAATGTGAGTGATTTTGCCTTTCTTTTCGTAAGCTATAAAATCTCCAGGTTGAAGCTTATAGGAAGCCTTATAAACTTGGTTATAGCTACCTCTAGCAATTAGGGAGGCTCTTCCACTACCTATCATGAAGTTTTTAAAGCCTTCAGCGTTTAACCAAGCTTTAGTTCCTTTGCCTTTTTCAAAATTCCAGGCTATAGTTTTTTTAAATTTACCTCCTTCATGGAGTATTTGTGAAGCAAAGTTGGCACAATCTCCTCCAAGAGGGTTAAAATCTCCATACTTTTTATTATATCTATATCCGTACTTTTCCTCATTAGCAATACCACAGTATACATCTGCATATTCTACAGCAGAAGTTCTTCTTTTATTTAGATTAGAAAAATCTCTATAAGATTGAGAGAGTATGTATTGCTTTATATCTGAAGCTTTTATATTTTCTAGGTTTAGTGAATCTGCAAAGGGATCTGTATACCATTCCTTTGTAATATACCAGTCTCCATCATTAGAATTTAATCTTAGTGAATGAGAGGTGCCTATTCTAAATCTATTGATCTTAGCTATTCCTTCATCAATTGGAGTTTCATTTTCATAAACATATGTATACTCTGTGGAACAAATAAGATTAACAGAATAAACTCCTTTTCCTCCCTTTACACTTCTAACTACAACATTAGGATTAATTGATATAAATTTAACACCTTGTTTTTCTGACCAGTTGTGTAGATATTTTAATTTCTTTACCTCATGTTCATATGCCCAAGTACCATATTTAGTTTTTCTATCATAAATACTTGATATAGATTTTTCATCGTTAGTTAATATAGCTGTATTTCTTATTTTAAACATTTCTTCAACCTTTTTTATAACTTCATCAGTGTTATCATCTGAATTTATTACAGGTTTATTAGAAGAATAAAGAATACATGCAGCAAAAGAAAATACAACTATAATAGCTAAAACTAAAATTAATCTAGATTTTTTTAATACTATAAACATAATCTCTCCTAGATAATAATTAATATATAGGAATTATATGAGCTGAAAATAGAATATATTATATAAATTTACTTTAAATAAAATAAATGTAATAAAATAAAATATAATAACAATATTTTACTTTTATAATTGGCTATGTTATAATGGATAATAATTATTAAGTAGCCAAATTTAGTAAAGGGGTGAGCTTATGATTCAGCAGCAAAATAGAGATTTAATTACCATAAGTAAAGAGATCGAAGATTTAAGATGTGTGTTAAATGAAATTGTTGCTGATAGGGAAAACTCAAAAAAAGAAGTATTATATGTTAGTCAGCAGTTGGACAAGCTAATAAATGAATATATGGCTATTACCATAGAAACTTTTTAAAATATTGATTAAATTTAGATTTACCTATGCCTAAAAGATTAAACTATCACATTAGACATATTATTTAATAGATTATTTATATCTTTAAAAAAATTATAGATGGCAAAATGGCCATCTATAATTTTTTTATTATATTTTCGATAAGTAATATGAGTAAAGTGCAGCAAAATGGAGGCCTTGATAGCTACAAAATAAGGTGCTAAAAATCGAAGGTATATAATTCAACAGAGAATCTTCGCTGCGTTAAGAACTTCTAGAACTTGCTCAAAATTCTCTTAATGAATTATATATCTTCTTACTTTTAGTACCTTAAAGTTGGTAAATCAAGGCCGCTATTACTTATATAAAACATATATTAACAACTTTAATAGTAATGATTAATTACAATTAATTTAAAGATAGCAGATTAAAATGAATTGCTAACCATAAGATACTTTTTATAGATTGTCTAGAAAGGTATTCACATGCTAACGCATCTATTAAAGGTGGTATTTTAACTATCTTTAATAATATATACTTAGTAACTTTACAGTGTGGCTACGCCATGCAAAATTGTCATTTTGATTTTTGAAGTCCTATTAGTATTTATTGTAGTAATTATCATTTGCAACTAATTAAGGCATGTAAGATTACTGGCTGCATATATGTATCAATTGAAGAAACTTTGAAGGAATAATTAGTAGTACTTAAGGCTGCTGTTTTAAAAATTCGTAATTGTGCTCAAGGACGAGCACAGCCCGCTCCCCCACAGGACGTGGGATGGAGCGGGGTAGAATTTTTAAATAAAGCAGCCTTTAGTACTACTCTATGAACTGAAGGTTTCTTAATGATACATATATGCGTTAGCCAAGTAATCTTACATGCCGCTATTTTGTTGTAATATCTTTATATTACTAATACAGTTTAAGTATCTTATTTATACTGAATTGCATATAGTAAATTAGTATGAATAGGAGGTGCAATATTTGGTTATTCATGTTGTAAAACCAGGTGATAGTATATATGAAATTGGAAGAATTTATGGAGTGTCACCTGATAAAATAATAGCAGATAATGAAATAAAAGACCCTAGTA
>JAYFRK010000243.1:0-2528 GCA_034925975.1 Clostridium sp. | reverse complement strand
CTATGCGAGTTAATGAAAGTTTAGTTAAAATAGTTATACTAAATCTAGAATTATTTTCGATATTATACGAAATCAACAATCTCTTAAAACAACGCTATAGCCACCTGTTGAATTTTTTAATATATAATTTCTTTACAATTTGAGTTAATAAACAATAGCATAATAATATTCCAATAAGCCATGGAAAATAAGCTAATGGTAATGGCTCTAACCCTACTGATGCTCCGAACACTGTAAATGGAATACAAATACCTAGGGCTACAACTACTACCGTTATAAGCAATACTGGTTTTGATGCTCTGCTTTGTATAAATGGTATTTTCTTAGTTCTAATCATGTGAACTATTAGTGTTTGAGATAATAGCCCTTCTATAAACCATCCTGATTGGAATAGTCCCTGTGCTGCTGGTGTATTAGCCTTAAATACATACCACATTACTAGATAAGTTATTATATCAAAAATAGAACTTATAGGTCCAATGAACATCATAAACTTTCCTATATCATCTGCATTCCATTTTCTTGGCTTTTTAATGTATTCCTCATCCATTGTATCCCAAGGAATTGAAATCTGAGAAACATCATATATTAAATTTTGAATCAATAAATGAATTGGAAGCATAGGTAGAAATGGTAAAAATGCACTTGCTGCTAAAACGCTAAATACGTTACCAAAGTTTGAGCTTGCTGTCATCTTTATATAATTAATTATATTACCAAAAATCTTTCTTCCTTCAATTACAGCTTCTTCTAATACCATAAGGCTCTTTTCAAGTAATATTATATCCGCTGATTCCTTAGCAATGTCAACTGCTGTATCAACAGAAATTCCAACATCCGATTCACGTAGTGCAGGAGCATCATTAATTCCGTCTCCCATATATCCTACAATGTGTCCTTTGCTTTGTAGTACTTTTATTATTCTTGACTTTTGTACTGGTGACAATTTAGCAAATACTGTTGTGTCCTCTGCTACCTCTGCAAGCTTTTCATCTGTCATATCTTCAATGTGGGTTCCAAGAAGTATATTTTTTATTTCTATTCCTACTTCACTGCATATCTTCTTTGTAACTGCATCGTTATCTCCAGTTAATATCTTAACCTTTACTCCATGGTCATTAAGAGCCTTTATAGCAGCAGCTGCAGAGTCCTTTGGTGGATCTAAAAATCCTATATATCCCATTAGGACCATGTCACTTTCATCCTTAACTCCAAAACTGTGCTCGTCTGGTATATCATTTTTCTGTGCTATAGCTATAACTCTCATTCCATCTTCATTTAAACTATCCACCATAGCTATAACTTCCTCTTTTATACTGTCCGTTAGCTCTACTACCTTTCCCCTATATTCTGCAAAAGCACATATGGAAAGCATCTCTTCCACTGCACCTTTAGTAATAAGCTGTCTTTTTCCTTCCCTATCCTGTAGCACTACAGACATCCTTCTTCTAGTGAAGTCAAATGGAATTTCATCTACTTTTAAATAGTGTTTCTCTAATTCCTTATATCCCTTTTCTCCTCCAAATTCTAAAATTGCAACGTCCATTAGATTTCTTAGCCCTGTTTGATAATAACTGTTTAAATATCCATGCCTTAAAATTCTATCATCCTCATTGCCGTGAATATCTAAATGCCTTTCAACTACAATTTTATCTAAAGTTAATGTACCAGTTTTATCTGTACAAAGAATGTCCATAGCTCCAAAGTTTTGAATTGCATTTAGTCTTTTTACTACTGTTTTCCTTTTAGATAAGGCAATAGCTCCCTTTGCAAGATTTGTTGTTACTATCATTGGAAGCATTTCTGGAGTTAATCCTACTGCAATAGATATTGCAAATAATAGTGCTTCTAGCCAATCTCCTTTTGTTATTCCATTGATAAAGAAAACTATTGGAACCATAACCATCATAAATCTAATTAAAAGCCAGCTTACACTATTTACTCCTTTTTCAAAGCTAGTTTGTGCTCTTTGTCCAACTAATGAAGCTGCCATAGATCCAAAGTAAGTATTATCTCCAGTACCAACTACTACAGCAGTTGCTGTTCCACTGATTACATTTGTTCCTAAAAGACATATATTATCAAGGTCTGATACATTTATATTTTTATCTGTATTCTTCACAGCCTGGAACTTTTCCACTGGTTCTGATTCTCCTGTAAGAGCTGATTGGCTTATAAATAAATCTTTACAAGTTACTATTCTTACATCTGCGGGTATCATATCTCCAGCTGCTAAACTAACTATATCTCCAGGTACAATCTCTGACATGTTTATCTCTTCTGTACCTATATCCTTACGACATACAGCTGCAGTGGTTTTAACTAATGCTTTTAATTGTTCTGCAGCTTTACCTGATCTATATTCTTGTACAAATCTTAATATACCGCTAACTGTCACCATTGTTCCTATAACAATAACTGTTCTCCAACTCCTATCCTGTTGACTAGCAATTATTACATCTGTAATTAAAGAAACCACTGCTAGTATAATCAGCACTATTATAAATGGATTAAAAAACGCTTCAAAT
>JAYFRK010000033.1:0-2161 GCA_034925975.1 Clostridium sp. | reverse complement strand
TCTGATTAAAGAGTAATTAATATAATAATGAGGTGATTATTTTGCAAAAAATATTTTTAAATATACTAATAGCTATTACTTTGTTTTTTTCGGCGCCGGTTGAAGCATGTACGCTGTTTGCTGCTAACGGCAGCGTTGTTGATGACGGTGGAACTTTGATTGTAAAGAATCGGGACTGGGAACCGGATCAGCACCAAGTTATCAAATTTGTGCCTGTCAAAGACGGTTACAGCTATTTCGGACTTTATGCAGAAGGTCCGTCGGCCGGCATGAAAGTGGGAATTAATGATAAAGGACTGGTTGTCTTAAGTGCAACAGCAGGCAGTATCCCTTCCAAAGAAAGAAAAAATATGCCTAATAAGGCAGGTAGTCTGACTAAATTGCTCAAAGAATGTGCCAGTGTTGAGGAAGCTTTGGCGAGGGCGGATTTGTTTCTGGGACCAAAAATATTGATGCTTGCAGATAAAAAATCCGTAGCAACAGTTGAAGTAGGCCCTGAAGGAAAGTTTAGCATCGAACAAAAAGATAATGGCTGCATTTATCATACTAATCATTATATTTTGGAAGATATGCTTGGTTTAAATAAAAAAATAGGTGGCAGCAGTCAAAAGAGATATGACCGCATCGGTCAGTTATTAAGTGAAGGCGATTTACCTTATACTTTTGATGAATTTTTGGCTTTCAGCAGTGACCAGAATGACGGTCCAGACGATAGTATCTTCAGAACGGGTAGTACTCCTGCTAAGACAAGGACGATGGCTGTCTGGGCAGTTAAAATTCCACTGGAAGGCTCTCCGGAAGTTTATGTGAGGATATTGAATCCGAACGAAGATGAAAAGACTGCAAAAATTGTCACGGATGATTTTTTCAGTGCCCAGGCAATATTAAACAAAATATGACTTTACCGAAATAGACAAAATTTTACCATTATGTATGAAAACTTACATTTTCATTGTGTTAGAATAACACATAAGAATTATTCGTAAGACAGGGATAGTAAGAAAACGATACATAGTAATTTCTATTTTAGTAAAAATATATAGACTTAAATCTGAATTCGTTCAAAGCCCTGGTAGAGAAGAACAGAAAGAGAGCTGGGTGTATATTAATGGCGGCAAAAATACTATTAATCAACGAATCAACAGAAGAATGTAGAAATATTAAAGAAATTTTGAATGATTTTGATGTTTTAGTTGCAAATAATGCTTCTGATGCTATAGAAAAGTTAACAACTGATGAGGAAATTGATCTAGCTCTTATCGATTTGGCACTGCCAAAAAAGGATGCCTTCAAGATAATTGCTGTGATGAAGAATAATGAGCTCAACAAGAAAGTTAGAATCGTAATTTTGACGCAGGATGAGCAAATTGGTGAAGAGGCCAAAGCTCTTCGCTTCGGTGCAGGAGATTATGTCAGAAAGCCTTTTAGCCCTGCAGGGTTACGGGCACGGCTGCACGTACAGTTGGAAATTTTGCGTCAGTAAAAACATTCTGACTTTGAGGAAGAGGAACGGAATTCTATCTTTAAGATGATCTTTGAACAAGCTCCTATAGGTATAGTGGTGTCGCGAAGTTCGAAAGCCATTGCGCAAGTAAGTGATTTTATATCGGATGTTAACCCTATGTATGAAAAAATCACCGGCCGCTCACAAAAAGAAATCAATGAAGCAGGCTGGCCGAGTTTTACCCATCCTGAGGATTGTTTAGTTGGTCTGAAAAAAATGCAGCTGCTGCAAGAAGGAAAGATTGATGGTTATGAGATGCAAAAACGTTATATCAAACCGGACGGCAGTCTTATCTGGGCGAATATTGCTGTCAGTGCCATCAAGCTTGAAGGCAAAGAAAGTAATGAACATGTTTGTCTTGTGCAGGATATTACGGAGAAGAAAATAGCGGAAGCTGCTTTGGCAGAAAGCGAACGCAGCAAATCTGTTTTGCTGTCACATCTTCCTGGCATGGCGTATCGCTGCCAGTATGACCGTGAGTGGTCGATGGATTTTATTTCCGAAGGCTGCTATGAATTGACAGGGTACAGACCGGAAAGACTTCTCAATAATAAGGAACTATCGTTTAATGATATTATTGCGCCGGAATATCAAGAAGTGCTTTGGCAGCAATGGGCTAAAAATCTGAAGACCAGGCAATCGTTTAAAGCTGAATAT
>JAYFRK010000362.1:0-4022 GCA_034925975.1 Clostridium sp. | reverse complement strand
AATCCTCTTGATAGTTATATTATATGTTTATATACCTCGCCTGTCAATGTATATTATAAATTTATATATATTTTCTGATGAAACCCTTGGAAATAATTAGCGAGTAACAAAATCAAGCTAGCGGTATGTCCCTAGGTGTTTATTTAAAATTTTGATATAGAAAAATATATAACGAGGACATATATGACTTTAAGTAAAAAAATTCACTTAAATGTATAGTATTGACAAACAACATATATTGATATACTATTAATGTAATATCAAAATGATATCACATTAATAGTGGTTTTTTAATTTGTGAAAATAGAAAGGGGTCTTTGAAATGTCTGAGGTTGTCAATACAAAGGAAAAGCAATTACATTATAAAGAAATTGAACCGAAAGCCCAAAATGGTATGGTAATTTTACTATTAAATATTGTATTTATGATCCTTGCTATTGTTGGATTTATTTCTGGAATTATCCTCGCTAATAAAGGAACAAATTTTGTTCTTGCTATAATTTTAATCATTGCAGGAGCTGCTTATTTTTTCCTCATAGGTCCAATCCTATTTGCTGGATTGAAGGTACTTAAGCCTAATGAAGCTCTTGTTTTGACTCTTTTTGGAAAGTATTACGGTACGCTAAAAGGAGAGGGATTTTTCTTTGTCAATCCTTTTGTAACAGCCGTAAATCCATCAACTTCATCAACATCTACTGGTACCGTATCAATTGAGCATGCTGCACCTGCTGGTAAAAATACGTTGCAGGCAACAAATGTAGGATTAGCAAATAAAAAAATTTCACTTAAAGCCATGACATTGAACAATGATAAGCAAAAAATAAATGACCAATTGGGAAATCCAATAATCATCGGAATTGTTGTCATTTGGAAGGTTGTCAACACAGCAAAGGCAGTTTTTAATGTAGATAACTACACTGAATACCTTTCTATTCAATGCGACTCTGCACTTAGAAATATTGTTAGGCTATACCCTTATGATGCAACAAGTGAAGATAACGAAAAATCTTTGCGTGGTAGTAGCCAGGAGGTTGCAGAAAGGATAAAAGTTGAAATACAATCAAAGGTTGAAATTGCTGGTTTAGAAATTTTAGAGGCAAGAATTACTCATTTGGCTTACGCACCAGAAATTGCAGCCGTAATGCTCCAAAGGCAGCAGGCTTCTGCAATTATTGATGCAAGACAGATGATTGTTGAGGGAGCTGTTGGAATGGTGGAAATGGCTCTTTCAAAGTTAAATGAAAATGATATTGTAAATCTAGATGAGGAACGAAAGGCAGCAATGGTTAGCAATCTGCTTGTTGTCCTCTGTGGAAACAAAGATGCTCAGCCAATTGTCAATAGTGGTTCTTTATACTAATAAAAATAAAGGTAAAGGAGTGATGGCGGTAGATGGAAAATAAGGGAAAAGATAAAAAACAGGTGCTGCTAAGATTATCGCCATCTCTTTGGCAAGAGCTAGTAGCTTGGTCAGAAGATGAATTTCGCTCAATAAACGGTCAAATAGAATATCTATTAACAGAGTGTGTAAAGCAAAGAAAAAAGGGGAAAAAGGATATTTAGAGAAAGCATCGCTATTATAGCAATGCTTTTTTATTCTGAAAATTTTTAAAAGTATCTAGATATTATTAATCCTCTCTGTATTCAAGAATATCTCCAGGTTGGCAGTTTAGAGATTCACATATAGAATTCAAAGTTGACAATCTAATAGCTTTAGCTTTTCCGTTTTTTAATATAGAAAGATTAGCCATTGTTATTCCAACTTTTTCAGAAAGCTCTGTAACACTCATTTTTCTTTTAGCTAACATGACGTCAATATTAATTATAATAGCCATACATTTCACCTCAAATAGTCAAATCATTTTCTGATTTAATTTTCAATGCTTCTTTTAATAGTTCCTGAAGAATAGTTATAAACAGTGATATAGTTAAGGTAGTAAAAATAATTGCTAAACTTATAATTGCAATTCCAGGATGGAGTATATGGTGGAGTGCTAGATAAAAAATTCCAATTAAGTATAATATAATTATAATAGTAGCACAATTTTTAATATATCCTAAGGAATTTACAGCTAATTGAGAAAATGCTTTTTTATTTCCAACGTAATTTAAAAGTTTTAGAGCTTCATATAAAGAAAAGTAAAAGGGAATGGTAGTAGCGTATATACTGATAAGAATAGGATATTTTAAATAAGCATACTCAGGATTCATTTTTTCAGTGCTTGTGGCTAACTGTGGTAACCATAATGTACATACCAAAAGTAGGATAGCTCCTATTATAATAATAGATAGTTTCAAAAAATTAATCCTTCTATTTTTCATGAAGATACCTCTTTCTATTATTTATTTTTATCATTAAATATAATATATCATTGTATTTATTGCTTTACAATAAATTTTTATTGCATAATAGTAAAATAAAAGTGTGGGAATGGAGAATTGATTTTCCTAATATATAAAAAAATGATAAAATAAAGTTCATTTTATTGAATGTAAGAAAGGAATAAGCATATGAATAGATTATTGTTAGTTGAAGATGATAAGGCTTTATCTATGGGAATAGAGTTTACTCTTAAAGATGAGGGATATGAGGTTTTAACTGCTGCTACTTATCAAGATGGACAATCTCTATTTGAGAGGGAAAATTTCGATTTAATAATATTAGATGTAAACTTACCTGATGGAAATGGATATGAACTTTGCAAGCATATTAGAAGCAAAAGTGATGTACCTGTAATCTTTTTAACTGCTTTAGATGAAGAGGTAAATATGGTACTTGGCTTTGAAATTGGAGGAGATGATTATATAACTAAACCTTTTAGAGCAAAGGAGTTACTCCTAAGAATAAAGGCTATTTTAAGAAGAAATTCCAAGGTTCAGGCTTCTGAAAATAAGTTAATAAGCGGGGACATAATTGTAGATATCTCTACAGCTCTTGCTAAAAAGAAAGGAAAGGAACTATCTCTTACAGCACAAGAATATAAGCTTCTTCTTATATTTATGACTAAAGCAAATCAGGTGATAAAAAGAGATGAAATACTAAAAGAGTTAATAGAAGGAGCAGAGGCTTTCTTTGATGAAAATACACTTTCAGTGTATATAAAGAGAATAAGAGAAAAGATAGAAGAAAATCCTAAAGAGCCAGGGTATATCCTAACTGTACGGGGGTTAGGATATAAGTGGAATAAAGAAGTAACTAAGGAGTAATATTATGAAGAGATATTTTAATAATCCAGAAATAAAAAAGAGCTCTGCAAGCTTTATATTTGTAATGACTATTTTTTTAGTGTGCAATTTTATCATAATGAGAGTCCACAATGAAAAATTAAAAGATGATTACATAAAGGTTTTTGCAAGTGTTACAGCAAAAATAGTGGAAACTGATCCTAAGCTTGAAAAAGAAATAGTACCTCTTTTAGTAAGGGAAGTGACCCCTCAGGAAGAAGAAAAAGGCAGAGAAACTTTGAGACAATATGGATTAAGTGAAACCCTTGACACAAGTCTATTTCCTTATATAAAGGGGAGTTTTAAAAGTATGGAATTAAGTATAATTTCCATTGGACTCATTCTTACAGTAACACTTTTCATCCTTAACTATCTTCAATATGGTTATTTTTATGAGCTTATGAGAAATTTTAGCTCTGCAGCAAAGAGGATTGTAGAGGGAGATTATAATTTGAAACTAAGTGAGGAAAAAGAAGGGGATTTATCAAAGTTTACAAGCTCTTTCAATTCTATGGGTGAGGTTATTAGAGGAAATATATATGCTCTTAATAAGGAAAAAAGTTTTTTAGTGAACTTACTTTCAGATATTTCTCACCAATTAAAGACTCCTCTTTCTACTATGATTTTATATAATGATATTTTACTTAATAAAAATTTGACCAAAGAACAAGAAATTGACTTTTTAAAGAATAATGAAAATCAACTTAACCGTATGAGATGGCTGATTTTAAATCTATTAAAACTTGCTAAAATAGATGCCAATGCCATCGAACTTGAAATAGAGAATCAGAATTTAA
>JAYFRK010000543.1:0-2135 GCA_034925975.1 Clostridium sp. | reverse complement strand
ATTGATGGAAGTTTAAAGGATAGTGTAGGAATAAAGAACCCATATCGCTATAGAGGATATAGATACGATAACGAAACTGGATTGTATTATCTACAAAGTAGATATTATAATCCTGAGTGGGGGAGATTTATTAATGCAGATGCAATAGCAGGGAAAATAGGTGAGCTGCGTGGACATAACTTATTTATATACTGCAAAAATAATTCGATTAATGGTAAAGACCCTTCAGGATTTAGAATGGTATTTGCAGATGATGAAACCCAAAGACAATATGAGCAATGGGTGAGAAATCAGAGTCAAATTACAACTAGTGTAAGAGAGCAAGTAAGTAGTAATGTTATCAATGTAGGTAAATCAGCAGGTAGCAATATTGTGAATACTGGAATGGATACAGTGGCTACAGTTATAACGGCAAAATATATTAAAACGGGTTCTAAGTATGTTGAGTTTGGGTCGCTTACTTTGGGAAAATTTGTTGAAAAAAATCCACTAGGAGCATTTTTAAAAACAACTACATGTAAGGTTGGTGTTACTAGTATTATTGGAATATTTATATCTGCATCAGCTAATTTTAAACAGTATGATTTTAAAGGAGCAATTGGAAGAACAGCTATAGATGTTTTATTTGTAGGAGGAGCTGTAGGTGCGACTGTCTTAATTCCAGGAGTTGGCTTTGCTGCAGCTATTGGCATTGGTGTAATAGCTGAAGCGGCTAGTAGAGGATCGAAAAAAATTATTTATGGTGATTCATTTTGGAATTAGAACCAGGAGGAATATAAATGAATAAAAATAAGAAAACTAATAGTAATATGTTTTATTTGGCAACATTATTAGTGTTTATAGGTTATAAATATATACCTGCAAAAATTCAAATAATGTTACCATTGTTCTTAGGAATTTACAATATAGGGTATATAGTCTATTTAATACGTATAAAGAGTTTTTGGGAAAATATAGTAAGAACGTTAGTACTATCTATTGGTATGATTATAATATTTGTAGCATATTATAAATCAGCATTTAAATTAGATAATTCATTTATAAAAGAAGTATTATTAGTTGCAGGGTGGTCTTTTCCAGTACTTGCTTTTACTGGAATGGTTTCTTCGAAACGAAATGAAAATATTAATATGTATAAAAAGAATTTTATATTATTTATTTATTGCTTAGTTTTAGCTATATTTTGCACAGTAATCGTAATTATCTAAAAGTAAGGGGAGTACTTTCAGTTTTTTACTATTAGAAAATTACCAACTAAAAGCATAGTTAGAGTGATTAAGTACTTATAATAGAGTATTGGTCCATCAAGAGTACAGAAGTTAAGATATTTATTAAAATACTATAAGCTTGTATGTGAAGCCAAGCTTATAGTATTTACGATAAGGTACCAGGTTCCACTTGAAAAGTATAAAAACATGAGAGCATGTCCATAAATAGAGTGTAAAGTTCATAGCAATATGTACATTATGTACTGCTATGAACTTTCTTTTTTATAAAATTTATTGATATCCCTAAAAGGTGATGGATATCACCACCCGTAGGGGTTAGGTTTAAAGTACTTTTTACTTAAGTAAGATTATTTAAGAAAAGGCAAAGATATTTAAAATAAGTATGTAAACTTTAAAGAATTTTATAGAATAACAGTAGCCGGAGGCGGCAGTACATTTTTAACAATCTATAAACTAAATATACATCTAGAGGTATTTAACTACTATAATATAGCATTAATTAATTTGGAAATTAATACAATAATAAGTCAGGCAGAGAAAACTGGATAAGCTTTAAATATGACAATTTAGGAAGATTAACTGATAGATCACTAAATACAGGGCTAAGTGACTTTGTAACAAAATATACTTTTGAAACTGGCGAACTTGCAAACACTATTACCACAAAAGTAAGTGAAATAGACAATAATGGAAAGATAAGCAGATAACCAAAATCTATGATTTTGTGTGAATCGCTTAGTTCTATAGCTCGGCTATAGAACCTCCTTAAAATTTAAGTATGCTAATGGTAATATTAAAACAATCACCGAAGGTGGTAAGGTAATAACTTATTACTATGATGAACTAAATCAGCTTACAAGAGAAGATAATCAGGTATTAAATAAAACTATAACTTATTCCTATGAT
>JAYFRK010000472.1:0-2856 GCA_034925975.1 Clostridium sp. | reverse complement strand
TTGGACCGGATATTGTAGTAGATCAAGAAATAGATATGGAATGGGCTAGAATACCTCATTTTTACAGTGACTTTTACGTATATCAATATGCCACAGGGTATTCAGCAGCAAATTATTTTGTTAAGGCTATTTCAGAAAGTGGAGAAGAGGCTGTAGAAAAATACAAAGGTTTCTTAAAGAGCGGAGGTTCAGATTACCCTATCAATATCCTTAAAAAAGCTGGAGTTGACATGACTACACCAAAACCAATTGAGGATACAATTAATAGATTTAATGAATTATTAGATATGTTGGAAAAGTAGAGAAAAAATAGATGGAGCTTTAGGCTTCATCTATTTTTTTGTTATAAACATGGATAAAATGCTTTCAATTGCCAAAAAAAACCCGAAAAATGATGAAAATTTGCTTAAACTATAATATAATAGGTACTGTAATATTTTAATTAGAATAAATAAAATTTTAAAGCTGATATATTTTATGAGGTGTAGCATGAGATTAGAATTTATAAACAGGGTTAAAGAGAAGGATGTTCTAGGAAAGAGCATTTTAACTAATGATGGTAACGTACTTCTAAGAGCAGGAGTAAAACTTACAACTCAGTATATAGATAAATTAAGAGAACTTGGGGTTCTATACGTATATATAGAAGATGAAAGATTAGATGATGTTATGATTGAAGATCATAGACTTACTGAATTAAAGCAGGTTACTATGAAGAGTATGGATCGAATTGTGAAAAATCTTAACGGTTTAAACAATAAGAGGAGTGCCAAAGAATCACTAAGAATAGTTGAAAATTTAATAGAATATATAATAGACTCAGGTGATGTTAATAAAAGTCTTTATGACATTCATACTCATGACAATTATACCTATGTTCACTGTCTTGATACAGGAATTATGTCTGCTTTTTTAGGACTTTCCCTAGGATTTAATGAAGATGAACTAAAAGATCTTGGAAAAGGCGCTATACTTCATGATATAGGTAAAACAAAAATATCTACTAAAATTATAAATAAGAAAGGACCTCTTAATGAGAAAGAGTTTTCTGAGATTAGAAAACACCCTGTTTATGGAAGAGAAATCCTTGAAAAAAATATGTTTATATCGGAAACAGTTTTGAAGGCTGTAGAACAACATCATGAAAGGATAGATGGATGCGGCTACCCATATGGATTATCAGGAAACCAGATTTCTAAATACGGAAAAACTGTATGCATTTGTGATGTTTACGATGCCTTAAGTAACGATAGAAGTTATAGAAAAAAATTTACCCCTAGTGATGCCTATGAACTTGTACTAGCTGGAACTGGAAGTATGTTTGATGAAAATATGGTTAGGGTATTTAAAGACACATTTGCCATATATCCTTTAGGATGTTGTGTAAAACTTTCAAATGATGTAGAAGGATATGTAATAAGGCAAAATAAAGGCTTCCCTGACAAGCCTGTCATTAGAGTGTTGTATGATTCTGACACTAGAAGTCCTATACCTTTTTATGAAGTAGATTTATTAAAATATTTAGATGTTGTGGTAAAAGAAGTAGTATAATAAAAAGCTATAGGATAACTATTTTTAGAACCACTGGTCAATTGAAAAACATAGTAAAAAATAAAAATACCTAGGAATTGTTAGAAATATCTAAGAATTCTTAAGTATTTTTATTTTTTATGATGAGAATATTTTTTGTATATGGGTTAAAATTATTAAGAAGTAATAGTTTTTACAGGAGGGTATACATGGGAAGGGAAGATTTGAAAAAATTTATAATAAATATGTTATGCCAGCATTATGATTATAACATTGAAGAGTTTCCGTCTATGGAAGGAAAGGATACATACTGGGGATTAAGTAAGGTAACTGGACAAAGTAAAGAATACATAGTTTTTATGGATGAAAAAAATTTTCACAATTTAGATACTAGTTTTTTATATGACGACTATAATAATGAGGTTATAAAAGTGCTATTTATAGATAAGGAGTCGAGAAATGATAGTAAATGGTACATACTTGCTGAGGATGATGAACATTTTTCAAGGGAAGTAATAGTTATTGATGAATATACAAATAAAGTTTTATATAATTCTATGAAAGCAGGACTTGTAGCAGCGCAAATAGACAGTATTATACGATACAGACAAGAGGTAAAAAATGAAAAAAAGAAAAACAAGCTATCTATAATAACTGTTAGTTTAATTGCGGCTAATGTGATTATGTACATAATTACTGCATTTTTATCAGGAAACATATTAGATAGTAACATTAATGTTTTAATATATTTAGGAGCAAAGGAAAATAGTCTTATTGCCAGTGGACAATACTATAGATTAATAAGCGCTATGTTTCTTCATGGGGGCCTTGTGCACTTAGGATTAAATATGTATGCATTAAAGGCAATAGGCCCATTAGTTGAGAAGGTTTACGGAAAAGTCAAGTACATTGTAATATATTTTATAGGTGGAATTGTATCTTCAATGTTTAGCTATAAGTTTTCAGATGGAGTGTCCATAGGTGCATCAGGAGCAATATTTGCTCTATTAGGAGCAACATTAGTTTTTGCCATGAAAATGAGGGATAGAATAGGAAAAGGAATGGTTATAAATATACTTTCAGTAATAGGTATAAATATTTTTATTGGAATTGCTATTCCAAATATAGACAACTTCGGACATTTAGGTGGACTTATTGGAGGATTCATAGTTTCACTATTAATTAGTAATAATTTCGAAAAAACTCTAAAATAATATTTTAAGCTTATCATTGTACTGAACTAAGGGGATGATATATAATAGTAAATGCATTTTTATTGGAGTTGGGAGGAAATTATGAAAAAAAACATACCAGAGATAAATGGAA
>JAYFRK010000047.1:0-5087 GCA_034925975.1 Clostridium sp. | reverse complement strand
AAATAAATAAACAAATAACTTGTGAAGTAGTGGGTTTTAAAGAAGACAATGTTATATTAATGCCTCTAGGAGAACTAATTGGTATAGCACCAGGGTGTAGAGTTGTTCCTTCAAAAAAACCGTTAAGTGTAAAATGCTCTAATGAACTCTTTGGTAAGGTACTTGATGGATTAGGAAGGCCTTTAAGAGGGGAAGAACTAAAGACTGGAATAGAAGAATATCCACTAGACACTGCACCTCCAGATCCACTTAAGAGAAGAAGAATAAAAGAAGCTATTCCTACAGGAGTTAGAGCAATTGATGGATTTTTAACCTGTGGAGAAGGACAAAGAATTGGTATATTTGCAGGAAGCGGTGTTGGAAAAAGTACTACATTAGGTATGATAGCAAGGGAAGCAGAGGCTGACGTAAATATAATTGGGTTAATTGGAGAAAGAGGAAGAGAAGTATTAGACTTTATTGAAAAAGATTTAGGAGAAGAAGGACTTAAAAAGTCTGTTATAGTATGTGCTACTTCAGACCAACCAGCTTTAGTAAGGCTTAAAGGAGCTTTTACGGCTACGGCAATAGCAGAGTACTTTAGAAATCAAGGGAAAAAAGTTATTCTTATGATGGATTCTGTTACAAGATTTGCCATGGCACAAAGAGAAGTGGGACTTGCTATTGGGGAACCTCCAGCTACTAAAGGATATACTCCATCTGTATTTGCAATGCTTCCAAGATTAATGGAGAGGTCAGGAATGTCAGATAGAGGCTCTATAACAGCTTTTTATACAGTGTTAGTTGATGGAGATGACTTTAATGAACCAATTGCAGATGCAGTTAGAGGTATATTGGATGGGCATATTGTCTTATCTAGAAATTTAGCCGCTAAGAATCATTATCCAGCTATTGATATTTTAAATAGTGTAAGTAGACTTATGTCGGAAATAGCAGAAAGCAACCATAAACAGGCAGCTTCCTTTGCAAGAGACCTTTTAGCTACATATAACAATTCAGAAGATTTAATAAACATAGGAGCTTATGTTAAAGGAAGTAATAAAAAGGTAGATTTAGCTATTGCATATGTAGATGAAATAAACAAATATTTAAAGCAAAACATCGATGAACATGCCGATTTCAGAGAAAGTATAAAACGACTTGTAAATATTTTTAAGTAAATGAGGAGTGAATATGTCAGGATTTAATTTTAGATTGCAAAAAATTCTTGATATTCGATACCAAAGAGAAGAAGAAAGCAAAAGATTATTCAAAGAAGCTCAAGATAATAAGAACGTAATTGAAAAAAAACTAAGTGAATTAGAGTGCAATTATAAAAAATATTCTAGGTTGGAAACAAACTGTAGTATGGTAGAAAGAAAAATTAGACAAAATTATTGTAACGTACTACATTTTAACATAAATGAGACAACAGTAGAACTTAGCAAAAAAAGTGAAGAACTTGAAATTAAAAGAGAAGACTTAAAGAAAAGTCAAATTGAAAGAAAGACTGTTGAAATTTTGAAGGACAAACAAAAACAAGCTTATCTTAAAGAGCAAAACTTAATAGAACAGAAGAACAATGACGAATTTGCTCTTTATGGATTTATAAGAAATTTAAAAAATAAATAAGTGGAAGGAGGGAAGATTTTTGAATAATGCTGTAATAAATGCTTCAGTAAATGTAAAACCAGTTACTAATACAAAAGCTACAAATAAGTCAGATAATTATTTTCTGCAAAATAATTGTACAAGAAACACAAAAGATAATATCAGTAAAAAAGACAACTTTAAAAAACTATTAGATAAGACATGCAGTAATGATAAGACAGCAATTAATAGTACTGAAAATGAAATTAAAAAGTCAGCATACTCAGAAACAACCGATTTAAACAAAGTAGATAGTAATAATTTAGGTGAAGTAAAAGAAGAGGATTCAAAGAAGGTAAGTGATCCAATTGATTTACTAATGTTATTACTCCTTAAGTTAATGAATGGAGAAATAGACACAAAAGAATTTAGAGACAAATTATCACAAAATCCAGAGACTATGGATCAGATATCGGATGTTCTTAGCAATGATATACTGAACAAAATCAAGGGACAGTTACAGTTATCTGAAAGTCAACTTGCTAATTTGTACAGTAAATTAAAGAATGAGATTGGAGAAGCTTTAGAAAACACTTTAAATAGCAGTAATTTAAAAGACATGTCTTTAGATGAGATTGTTAGCAATCTTAATGAAAAGATTGTTAAAGTTCTAGATGAATCTCAGTTAAATCTATCTAAAGTAAGTGCTGATGGAAATGCAGATTTTAAAGAACAAATAGTTAACTTATTAAAGGCTAAATTATTCCAAGGTGAAAGTAAAAATAATCTAGAACCAGACAAGGCAGAAAATCTCACTTTAAAAAGTTTTATTAATGATGAGATGCAATCTAAATTAAATCTCAAGATAGCTGAAAATCCAGATACTAATGGTAAGAACAATTTCCAAGAAAGCAACAATGAAGATAAATTTCTTCAAGATCTAGCTTCTGGGAGTAAGAATGGTGTAAGTTCAAAACTTGATAAAGTAGTAAGTTTTATGAATGGATTTAATAAAATTAATGATTTAAGTGGATTAAATGAAGTTAATCAAAATGTAACTATAAATAAAAATACATTTGTAAATGATATTATTAAATCTGTTAAATTCATGGAACAAAGCAATATGAAAGAGATGACAGTTAAGATAATGCCAAGAGAACTTGGGGAAGTAATAATCAAATTAACCATGGAAAATGGATTAATGAAGGCTAACATTACTGCTAATAATAAAGAAGCATATAACTTATTAAATTCTAATATCCAAGAAATTAATAATAAGTTAGGCAATGGAGAAATCAAAATACAGAACTTTACTGTAGATATCTACAATGGAGATACTACATTCTTTAGCAGAGAAAATAGTAAAGGGCAAGAGAGACAATCTACCAGTGGAAATGGCAAAAATAATATTTCAAGAATTGGTGAGGAATCTGAAGATATTAATTCTTCAGTTGTTAGTGAAGAAAGCAATATAAATGCTTTGGTATAGGAGGATGACAAATGATAGATCCAATTTTAGCAAACCAGAGTGCCACAGAGAGAGGTACAAGAATAGTTAAAAAAGGACAGGAAATGGATAAAAATGCATTCCTGAAAATTCTTACAGCAGAACTTACAAATCAAGATCCTATGAATGCAAAAGATTCAACAGCATATGTATCTCAATTAGCTCAGTTTTCCAGCCTTGAACAGATGGCAAATCTGAATGGTACTATGAGTTTTAATTCAGCTAGTACTTTAGTTGGAAAAACAGTTGCATTAAATGCATACGATGAAAACAATAAACAATATGGTGGAATAGTTAGAAATGTAACTAAAGATGGGGACAACATAACTGTAACTGTAAATGTAGCCAAATATAAAGGGGATACAATTGTAGGTTATGAAGATAAAGATTTTGCTTACAAGGATGTAGCTCAATTATTAGACATGCCTGATGATAAAACACAGTTACTTAGCTATTTAACTGAAAATATGAACTATTTAAATAGTAATATAAACTTTATGGTTGCATCAGCTTTAATTGACAAATCTGTTGATTTAAAAACAGTTGAAAATGACGAGGAAAAAGATTATTCAGGAAAAGTACTTGAAGTATTTAGAACTAAAGATGGTACAAAACTTAAAGTAGCTACAGAACCAGATGGAACTGAAAAAGAATTTTTCTATAATGAAGTTATAAAAGTAAAAAATAATTAAAGATTTTTAGGTGATTAAAATGGGATATAGAGTTGTTAATGGAAAATTATATCCTATAGGAGATTTTCCGCAAAGTAATATAAAGCAAATTGTAAGAAATAAAACAAGTAATACCTTTGAGGACATATTAAATAGTAATATTAATGGAAATTCAGATTTTAAGATTTCAAATCATGCTGCAAAAAGGCTGGAAGATAGAAATATAAAACTTACTAATGCAGATATGGATAACATAAATAGAGGTATTAACTTAGCAAATGAAAAGGGAGCAAAGGATTCATTAATTATCTATAAGGATATTGCCCTTGTTGCAAGCATAAAGAACAGAACAATAATAACAGCAGTAGATAAAAATGAAGATAAAGAGAATGTATTTACAAACATTGATAGTGTTGTACTATTATAGGCTGGACCGAAAGGAAGCCAAACTCTGATGAATGATGGAGTCGGAGTAAAAGTAGAATAAAAATTTACAATGCACAATGCACAATTTACAATTAAGGTGGAAATTCTTATAGAATTTCATCTATCATTGTCAATTATCAATTGTCAATTGTCAAATTTAAAAAGTATGGAGGTCAATAAATTATGATTAGAGCAATGTACTCTGGAATTAGTGGTATGAAGGTAAATCAAACAAAACTTGATGTTACAGGTAATAATATAGCTAACGTTGGAACTACAGGATTTAAAGGTTCTAGGGTTAGATTTCAGGATATGCTAAGCCAAAATGTATCTGAAGCATTAGGACCAGGAAGAAACACCGGTGGTGTTAATGGTAGACAAGTAGGACTTGGAGTTCAAGTAGCAGGAATAGATACAGTTGTAACTCAAGGTATGATGCAGCCAACAAGCAGAAATCTTGATGCAGCAGTAGACGGAGAGGGATACTTTGTAGTAGCAAAAGGACCAATACCTCAAAGCAATGCTCAAGGTATTTCTGTGGATGCTAATGATCACACTATGAGTGGTGGAAATCTAGAAGTAAGCTATACAAGAGATGGAGCCTTTACACTAGACCATGCAGGAAATCTTTTAACTTCAGATGGATATAGAGTTATGGGATATTCACTAATGGAAAAGGGAAATACTGATAAGCTAAGTATAGATTATGATTCAAATGGCGCAGTAAATTTTATTGATGCTGATGCTAAAGATGGATTAGAGGCTTCAGGAAATCTGGTTCCTTTGAGAATACCTGATAGTATCTATGTTAAGGCTACAAAAGTTGGCGCTGATCCTCTAAATGTATATATGGATTTTATAGGATCTGGTGCTAAGGAAGTAATAACAGGAGAGCCTAAGATTGATACAAATGG
>JAYFRK010000399.1:0-1833 GCA_034925975.1 Clostridium sp. | reverse complement strand
TGGTAGTCTTTTCTATGCCTACTTCATTTAATATTTCATCATCATCTAAATCCTCATGTATTTGGGTAAAATACTTTCTAATTAAAGATAACATAATTGTTCTAATCTGTTTTTCAAAAATTTTACTACTGCCTAAATATCTTTTACTAAACGCTCTTTCGTACATAGTATTGTTATTGCTTAAAAGCTCATCTATTCCTTTAAGTGCCTTTAGAATAAATTGTCTCTTTTTACTCTCTTCAATTATTTTAGGTACTTTATGCTTAGTTAAAACTTGCGTCTTCCAGTTTTCTAATATATTTTTTATATCATTATTATTAATACTTATATCATAAGATTTTAACTCATCTATAACATTTTCTAAAATATCTTTTTTCTTAGACATTTCTGCCAAATCATAAAATATCTTTATGTCTTTTAAATTAAAAAATATCCTATCTATTATGTTGTCTTCACTAATCCATTTTACTTTTATCAACCCATTATTTCGAAGCTTATTAGCTGCTTTATTAATAGCAATTCTATATTTAAAATTCGAATCACTATTGTACTGCTTAAATATTGCAAAATTAACAGACATATTTCCTTCTTTAATACTCTTATCACTTTTATTACTCTTCTCATATCGCTGGATAATCTTCGTGGCTATTGTTTTTTCCATTTTATCACCTTATATCTCACAATTAATTAATTTTTCAATTTCTTTGTCCTCAAATTCAGCTATAGTTATCCTTCTTTTATTTTCATTCTTAGCATAAATAATTTTATCAGCATTAGGTCCTATAACTGGAATCTTATCATCCGGTGCTGCAATAATTGCTTGAAATCCTAGCTTTCTTAAAAGTTGAATGCTAATCATAGCATGTTCTTCATCCATTTTACTAAATGCTTCATCAAATATTATAAGCCTCATGGTATTGTTGTCCTTCGAATTATATATTCTGTAATGATTTGCAAATGCAGCTATTACTGCGATGAAGAATGGACTCTGAGTCTCACCACCAGAATTTTTTGTTAATGTCTTGGAAAGATCAGATTTATCTGTTCCTATTTTTTGCTCCATATCAAATTCTAAATAAGTTTTATAATCTGTATAAATATCAATTTGTTTTCTTAATTGTTCCATATCATTTCCATTTAAATTCTGTGTAGTATTTACTATTAAATTAAAAAGAAACTCTATCTGGTCTTTATATTTTTCTTCAAAAAGGTTTAATGTTAAATTCATTCCTAAAAAGTCATGCTTAAGCATGTTATAGAAAGCAATATAGTTCTTTTTAGGTCTTACTATAAATTTATATCTTTTTTCTCCAAAATTCATTTTTTCAAGAGATCTATTAATAAAAGTCACCTGTTCCTCAGTTTTATCTATTGCATCCTTTAATCTAGAGAGCAGATCATTTTTAAAAGCAGCATAAGCTTTTTCCTTTTGTATGCTAATTTTTTCAATATATTCAGGAAGTTTTGTCTCTACCAGCAGTTTTAAGTGTCTTATATATTTTTCATTCTCCTCAACATGAGTATCCCAAGTCAATGAATTCTTAACACAATATTCTCGTCTCAAATCTGTTACTTTTTTGAATTGTTCTAATCTCTTTTTATCAACAGATTTATACTCCTCTTCAGAGGTTGTTAAAATTGTATTATAGTTCTTTAATTTATTAACGGCATTATCAAAACTCTTTTCCCCTATACTATTTATCCATTCTTCCTCATAATTTTCATATAAAATTTTTTTTATTCTTCTGCACTCATCTTCTTGAGCAATTATCTTTTGAGCACCTTTTTCAACAACAAGTTTTTTCTTGCCGATTTCCTCAATTAAACTTTTAG
>JAYFRK010000468.1:0-5923 GCA_034925975.1 Clostridium sp. | reverse complement strand
CTATACTTTGATTATTATCCAAAGTTCTCTATATCTTCCTTACCAAATGCAACTTTATGATAGTAGTTTATGATATCACTTCTTTTTATCATTCCTATAAAAACATGATCATCATCAACTACAGGCACAAAATTTTGATTTGTCGCAAGAAAAATTAAGTCTTCTATATTAGCATGTATATTAACTGGTTTATTGTGCATATGTCTAGGTATTTCTTTTAATAAAACTTTATCTGTATCTTTAAAATTTAAACTTGGACTATTTTTAAGCTTCCATAGTAAATCTCCTTCAGTAATAGTACCAACATACTTTCCTTTGTCATCAATGATTGGAATTGCCGTATATCTATACTTCTCCATCTTTTCTAAAACTTGTTTCATAGAGGAGTTTGGTTTTTCATATATTATATCTTTTTTAGGTGTTAAAAAAAATGCTATGTTCATATTTTACACTCCCTATCATATATATTTTAAATATACTCACATCTATAATTATAAATTTGCAGAAGATAATAGTCAAAACATATTATATATTGACTTTTGGTCAATTTTAAATTATTATTTACTTAAACTTAAATTTAAAGGAGGATACTACCATGGACTTTAAGAACACTTTCTCCAAAATAAAGAAAACTGCTGTAGATACCGCTTCAACTGTTGCTCAATCTGCTAAAGAAAGCTCAGCTGTTGTAGCTAAAAAATCCGGTGAACTTATAGAAATATCTAAACTCACAGTTTCTATAAATTCAAATGAATCAAAAATGAAAGACTTATATTCTGAAATAGGTAAAAAAGTATTTGAAAAACACGAAAACGGACAATACATTGATCCAGAGTTAGTTGAAAATTGTAATGAAATATTAGCACTTAAAACGTCTATAAATGAAATGAAACAAAATGTAAATGAAATAAGAAATAAAAAAATTTGTACAAACTGTGATACTTCTTTATCTGAAGATACTGCATTTTGTCCAAAGTGCGGAAATAAAATTGATAGTTTAAGTTTTGATGAAGTTGAAATAATAGATCCTGAGAAACAAGATTAAAGCAGTAATTTTTGTAATCTAAAAAGAGTTAAATTAATAGCTATTAATTTAACTCTTTTTAATCTTATTAAAATATATTTCCGTTTACATTACAATTTATAAATTTATTAGGCTTTTTTATATTTAATACATCACATATAGCATCTGATATTCCTACTTTATCTATTTTACTTCCAAAGTTAGATTCCTTTAATTTTTCTCCTATGACTAGTACCGGGAATACTTCATTTTTCTTTTCTTTATTCTTATCCTTCTCTTCTATTTCATATTCTGTAGTAACAATAACTTCATAACCAGCTTCAAGCCAAATAGGGATTATCAATTCTAAAGTATTATCAATTTCTATAATTTTATCATAATATTCCTTTGAATTAATTCCATATCTAAAGATTGCATGCTCAATACCCATTAAGTGAACCAATAATAAATTAGGATCATATTTCTTTCTTATGTATTCTGAGTCGGTAATAACATCTGAGTCACGATAAGAGGAATTGCAATAAAAAGTAGCATATTGAATGTTTGAAGTTTCATCGATCTTTTGCTTATGATCCTCAATTTTAGATTCTTCATCTATCCAGTGAATACTTTCATTATTATAAGCTTCACTTACCCAATAATAAGCTGCTGCTCCTGTTTTAAGTCCATGCTCTCTAGCTAATTGAAATACATTCTTTTCACATCGTCTCTTTAACACCTGATGGTTAAGCATTGCATTTACATAAAGTTCAGTTCCCTCAAGCATATCTTCACATAGAGGCTTTGATAAGCATGTCTTTTCTGCATTTACTTCATAGAGTTCAGCTATGTCTTTACCACTTAACTCATTCAAATAATTCATTCTTGAAATAGCTGCATCATAGCTTAGAGCCTGTATTACAACTAAAATTATTTTGTTTTCCAAAATTATTACACCTTTCCTTCTAATAACAGTTCAAATATTATTTATATTTCGACAAATATGCCACATACTATATTATACTTCAAAAAAATACTCTTATCACCAACAATATTATTAAAACTAATAATTATAAAGTAAACTTTTATCCTTCATCTTTATATATAATACTATACCGATTATTTTTCAATACAGATTATGAAATATATAGAAAATATTTTGAGTATTTACTTATATTTTAAAAATTTTCGTGATTAATAATTTAGAAATTTGCAAGTAATTTTTTTTAAATATGCAATTGCAATATGGTTTTAACTAATATATAATATTGATATGCTAATTTTTGAATTTAATCAAGTCGGAATATTGCAACGATTACATTTTTTATTTATATAGATATTTAAAGAGGAGTGAAAAAGATGGTAAAAAGGTTTAAAAGGGTTTTAGTGGCAAATAGAGGTGAAATTGCTATAAGAATATTCAGAGCTTGTAACGAACTAGGTATTAGAACTGTTGCTATATACTCTGAAGAAGATAAGTATTCTCTTTTTAGAACTAAAGCAGACGAAGCTTACTTAATCGGAAAAAATCAGGGTCCTATAGAAGCATATCTAAATATTGATGAAATAATAAATCTTGCTCTAAAGAAAGGTGTAGATGCTATTCACCCTGGCTACGGATTCCTATCAGAAAACGCTGAATTTGCTAGAAAGTGTCAAGAAGCTGGAATAGAATTTATAGGCCCTACAGCTGAGATGATGGAAAAACTTGGTGATAAGATCAAATCTAAGATTGTAGCTCAAGGTGTTGGAGTTCCTACTATTCCAGGAGTAGAAAAACCTGTTTCATCCGAAGAGGAAGCAATACAATTTGCCAATTCCTGTGGTTACCCAATCATGCTAAAAGCTGCTGCTGGCGGTGGTGGTCGTGGTATGAGAATAGTTAGAACTGAAGAAGAGTTACTGCCTTCCTTTAAAAGTGCTAAAAGTGAAGCTAAGAAAGCTTTCGGCATAGATGATATATTTGTAGAAAAATATTTAGAAAAACCAAAACATATAGAAGTACAAGTACTTGGAGATAAGCACGGCAATATAGTACACTTACACGAAAGAGACTGTTCTATACAAAGACGTCACCAAAAGGTAATTGAGTACACTCCTGCCTTCTCTCTTCCAGAAGAAAAAAGGCAGGCAATTTGTGAAGATGCATTAAAGATAGCTAACTCTGTTAATTACCGCAGCGCTGGTACTCTTGAATTCTTAGTCGACATCCAAGGAAATCATTATTTTATAGAAATGAATCCAAGAGTTCAAGTAGAACACACTGTAACAGAAATGACTACAGGAATAGATATTGTTCAGAGCCAAATTTTAATTGCTATGGGGTACCCTCTATCTTCTCCCGAGATAGGAATATCTTCTCAAAACGATGTAAAACCTAGAGGATATGCTATACAATGCAGAATAACTACTGAAGATCCATCAAATAACTTTGCTCCTGACACAGGAAAGATAGATGTATACAGAACCGGATCTGGTTTCGGAGTAAGATTAGATGGAGGAAATGGATTTACCGGTGCTGTAATTAGTCCCTACTATGACAGCTTACTTGTAAAAACAATAACTTGGGCAAGAACTTTTGACGATGCTATAAGAAAAGCCCTTCGTTCCATGAAAGAACTAAAAATATCAGGTGTGAAAACTAACGTTGGTTTTCTAGTAAATGTATTAAATCACCCAGTATTTGCTGAAGGTAATTGTACAACTGGATTTATAGAAGAACATTTTGAAATTTTATAAATTTCATCTAAAGCCGATAGAGAATATAACATTCTGAAGTTTATAGGTGAAAAAGTAATAAATGAAACTCACGGAGTTAAAATAGACTTTGACGTTCCTGCAGTGCCAAGAGTCGACATTCATCAGCAGTTACGAGGTACAAAGCAAATATTAGAGGAAAAAGGTCCTAATGGCTTAGTTAATTGGATAAAAGAACAAGAAAAATTACTTCTTACCGATACAACAATGAGAGATGCTCATCAATCTCTTATGGCTACAAGAGTAAGAAGCATAGATATGGTTAAAGTTGCAGGAGCTACTTCTGTTCTTGAAAAAGATCTATTCTCACTTGAAATGTGGGGAGGTGCAACATTCGATGTATCTTATAGATTCCTAAAAGAGTCTCCATGGGTTCGTCTTCAAGAATTAAGAAAGAGAATACCTAACGTTCTCTTCCAAATGCTTATAAGAGGAGCAAATGGTGTTGGATATAAAAATTATCCTGATAATGTAATCAGAGAATTCATAAATGAATCAGCTGACTCTGGTATTGACGTATTTAGAATATTTGATTCATTAAATTGGTTAAAAGGTATGGAAGTTGCAATAGATGAAGTCCTTAAAAAAGATAAAATTGCTGAAGCTTGTGTATGTTATACAGGAGATATACTAAACTCTACAAAAGATAAATATTCATTGGAATACTATGTTAAAAAAGCTAAAGAAATAGAAAAGATGGGTGCTCATATCTTAGGTATTAAAGATATGTCTGCACTATTAAAACCTTATGCAGCATATAAACTCATTAAAGCACTTAAACAAGAAATTTCAATACCAATACACCTTCACACTCACGATACTACTGGTAATGGTGTAGCTACTGTCATTATGGCAGCTGAAGCTGGTGTTGATATAGTTGATACAGCTCTTAATAGTATGTCTGGACTTACAAGCCAGCCAGCTCTAAACTCAGTAGTAGCAGCTCTTGAAAATACAAAGAGAGCAACTGGTATAGAGGTTGATGGAATTCAACAACTTTCAGATTACTGGGGTGCAGTAAGACCTGTTTATGCGAAATTTGAATCCGGACTAAAATCTGGATCTACAGAAATATATAGATATGAAATACCTGGAGGTCAATACTCTAACTTAAAACCTCAAGTTGAAAGCTTTGGACTTGGCCATAGATTTGATGAAGTAAAAGAAATGTACAAAAAAGTTAATACCATGCTTGGAGATATAGTAAAAGTTACCCCTTCTTCTAAAATGGTTGGAGATCTTGCAATTTTTATGGTTCAAAATAGTTTAAGTCCAGAAAGCATTTTAGAAAAAGGAAAAGACATGGCATTCCCAGATTCTGTAGTAGCATATTTCAAAGGAATGATGGGCCAGCCTGAAGGCGGATTCCCTGAAGATCTTCAAAAGATTGTATTAAAGGGCGAAGAACCTATAACTTGCAGACCAGGAGAACTTCTTCCTCCAGAAGACTTTGATTATATTGCCACTGGATTAAAGAAATACTTTGGAATTGACCCAACTAAGAAAGATTTATTAAGTTACGCACTATATCCAGATGTATTTGAAGACTACTTAAAATACATTAAGGAAAACGGAGATCTTAGTAGAATGGGCAGCGACATATACTTCCACGGCTTACGTGAAGGAGAAACTTGCGAAATTGAAATTGAAGAAGGAAAAACTATGATAATAAAACTTCTTGAAATAAGCAAGATAGACAGTGAAGGAAATAGAACCCTTGATTTCGAAGTTAATGGAAACAGACGTGAAATAAAAGTTAAAGATAAAACTAGCTTAGTAGCGGCTACTCAATCAGCTGCAATACAAATGGCTGATGCTGAAAATCCTCTTGAAGTTGGTTCAAGTATACCTGGTACAGTATTGAAAATACTTGTAAACGAAGGAGATACAGTTAAAGAAAATGATAGCTTAATTGTAATTGAAGCTATGAAGATGGAGACAAATATTACAGCTTCAGCTAGTGGAACAGTCGATTCTATAATAGTTAAAGAAGGTCAACAGGTTAAATCTGGGGAGTTATTAATAAAGCTTAAATAAATGTAAAAATCAACATTTATTTAGGCTATGTTTAATAACAGTGTTGATAATATGACAATTTAAAAGGAAGTTGCGATGCAACTTCCTTTTAAATTATTAAGTGAACAGTGAATAGTGAATAGTGGA
>JAYFRK010000504.1:0-1501 GCA_034925975.1 Clostridium sp. | reverse complement strand
GGTAGACTTTCCAGTTCTTACAGGACCTACAACCCCTACATATATGTCACCTTGAGTTCTATCAGCAATGTCTTTATATATGTTAAAATTTTCCAACAATAAACCCTCCCACCGCTTACTTAGTTTTAACAGTACATATATACTTAATAAATAATAAAAATATTACAAAAAAAATAAAAAGTCAGTTTAAAAATTGAAATAAACTGACTTTTACCTTTAACTTTATTATAATTCATCCTTTTTATCTCTAGACATCAACTCATAAACTCCGTATTTTGGATCCATGTCCTCAAATAGTACTTTATATAATGTATCAGTTATAGGCATAGAAACATCTAATTTATTTTTTAATTCATAAAAAGCTCTGCAAGCCTTAACTCCTTCAACTACCAGACCTATCTCTTTACATGCCTCTTCTAATTTATAACCTTTTCCTATCAATATACCCGCTTTTCTATTTCTACTATGCATACTAGTACATGTTACGATTAAATCACCAATACCAGTTAGTCCTGAGAAAGTTTCCTGTTTAGCTCCTAGTTGTAGTCCTATTCTTATTATTTCACTCATTCCCCTTGTCATAAGTGCAGCCTTAGTATTATCTCCATATCCTATGCCATCTGAGATTCCAGCTGCTAAAGCTATTATGTTTTTTACAGCTCCTCCTATTTCTATTCCTATTATATCATCATTAGTGTACACCCTAAATTTACTAGTCATAAATAGATCTTGTATTTTTTTAGCATACTCCATTTTTTTAGATGTTACCACAACAGTGGTTGGTATATCTAACGCTACTTCTTCTGCATGACTTGGGCCTGATAAAACTACAATGGGATTTTTAGGAATTTCTTCTTCAATAACCTGAGAAAGCCTCTTAAAAGAATTTTCCTCTATACCTTTAGATATATTTACTATAATTGTATTATCATTTATAAAGCTTTTAACCTTCTTACTCATTTCTCTTACTGCATGAGAAGGAACTGATAGAACAACAATTTCACTGTCACTTATAGCTTTATCTAATTCAGAAAAAGCAGTAACATTAGAAGGAATAACTACATTAGGCAAATATTTTATATTTTCTCTTTTTATATTAATATCATCAACCACTTTTTGATCTCTTGCCCATATATTAATGTTATATCCTTTTTTAGCTAACATAATGCTTAATGCTGTACCAAAGCTTCCTCCACCTAAAAAAGTAACATTAGCCAATTCTATTCCTTCCTTTCTCTAAATTCTGTTTTAATACCTGTTCCACTAAAATCAAAGTTTTCTCTTAATTGATTTTCTAGATACCTTTGGTATGAAAAATGTAATAGCTGAGGATTATTAACGAAAAATACAAATGTAGGCGGCTTTACTCCTACTTGTGTTACATAATAAATTTTTAATCTACTTCCCCCTACTGCTGGAGGTTCTTGCATCATAACTGCCTTACTTATTACATCGTTTAGCACACCTGTTTTTATTCTTTTTGAATAGTTTTCGTAACATT
>JAYFRK010000327.1:0-1765 GCA_034925975.1 Clostridium sp. | reverse complement strand
CTAGAAGTTGTTCATCTGTCATTTCACTTCCATTTGGAAGTTTTATTCCTATCATTTTACCTTCTAAACAAGTTACAGCCTTTAAAAATGCACTTTCAAAATTTCTATCTATAGCCATAACTTCACCAGTTGCCTTCATTTGTGTTCCAAGAGTTCTTGCTGCTGTATTAAACTTATCAAAAGGCCATTTAGGCATCTTAACTACTACATAATCTAAGGCTGGTTCAAAACAAGCACTGGAATTTTGAGTTACATAGTTTTTCAATTCATCTAAGCTGTAACCAATTGCTATCTTTGAAGCTATCTTAGCTATTGGATATCCTGCAGCCTTTGAAGCTAGTGCGCTAGAACGACTAACTCTTGGATTTACTTCTATAACTATATATCTATCACTAAGTGGATCCAATGCGAATTGTATATTACAACCACCTTCAATTTTTAAGTTTCTTATAATTTTAAGAGCTGAGTTTCTAAGCATATGATACTGTTTATCTGTTAATGTCTGTGAAGGCGCTACAACTATGCTATCTCCTGTATGTACTCCTACAGGATCAATATTCTCCATATTACATATGATTATGCAGTTATCCTTTTTATCTCTAATTACTTCGTATTCAAGTTCTTTCCAGCCAGCTACACTTCGTTCAAGTAGTATTTGATTGATAGGGCTCATTTTAAGACCAAGCTCACATATTTCCAAATACTGCTCCATGCTCTCTGCTATTCCTCCACCAGTTCCTCCTAAAGTATATGCTGGTCTTATTATTATAGGTAGTCCATTCTTTTCAACAAATTCTTTGCACTGTTCTAGATTAACCGCAATAGTACTTATTGGAATAGGCTCGTTGATTTCAAGCATTAATTTCTTAAATTCTTCTCTATCCTCAGCCTTTTTTATAGATTCACTATTAACTCCAAGTAACTTAACATTATGTTTATCTAAAACTCCTTTTGCTTGAAGCTCCATTGCAATATTTAAAGCAGTCTGTCCACCAAATCCAGCTAATATACCATTAGGTTTTTCCTCTTCTATTATCTTTTCTATAACTTCAGTTTTTAGTGGCTCAATGTATATCTTATCTGCCATGTGCATATCTGTCATTATGGTAGCTGGATTGCTATTAACTAAGATTGTTTCTATTCCTTCTTCTTTTATTGACTTGCAGGCTTGAGTTCCTGAATAATCAAATTCTGCCGCTTGTCCTATTATTATAGGCCCTGATCCTAAAATTAAAACCTTTTTTAAACTTTTATCTAATGACATATTTTACCCTCCCCGTTGTATTCCTACATAGCTTGCTTTTTAATATTTCTATCCATATTACTTATAAACTGATCGAATAGATAAGCTGAATCTGCTGGTCCTGGTGCACCTTCTGGGTGAAATTGAACCGAAAATACTGGGAGGAATTTGTGCTTAATTCCCTCTACTGTATTATCATTTAAATTTATATGAGTAATCATTAAATCTTTATCTTTTCTGCTTACAGGTTCCACTGCTTAACCATGGTTTTGAGCTGTTATATATGCTTTATCTTTTTCTATATCATATACTCCATGGTTCCCGCCTCTATGTCCAAACTTCATTTTATATGTGTCTCCTCCAAGTGAAAGAGCTAAAATTTGATGTCCTAAACATATTCCGAAGGTTGGCTTAACCTGAATAACTTTCTTTACAGTTTCAATTGCTTCTAGAACATCTTTTGGATCTCCAGGTCCATTGCTAAGCATTACTCCATCTGGATTAAGCTCCATTATCTTTTCA
>JAYFRK010000237.1:0-1620 GCA_034925975.1 Clostridium sp. | reverse complement strand
GGTTGAAATAGCAGATAGTAATCTAGTTAGAATTGCAGGAACTGGGATATTTAAAAATAAAACCAATAGAAATATGTCTAGAGAAGGATATGTATACAAAACTGCCTTGATAACAGGAAAACCTCAAATAATTTATAACCCAGGCAAGGATGAACTTTGTTTACCTTGTCCTAAGAGAGACACCTGTGAAGAAAAATTTGAAATGTGTACACCCATAAAATTAGGAAATGAAAGCATTGGAGTAATAGGGTTAGTTTGCATTGATAAAGAACAAAAAAATCACCTAATGTCAGACTTTGAAACTTATATGAGTTTTTTAAAGCAAATTTCTGAATTTATAAGTATTACAGCTTATGAGAGGATTGAGAAAGCAAGAGAAGAGAAATTATTAAAATCTCTAAACTTAGTAATAGATAAGATGGACCAAGGAATAATTATATTAAATGAAGGAAATAAAGTCACTCACATAAATGAAAAAGCAATAAAACTATTAAAATTTGTTGATAGAAGTTTTGAGAATAGAGTAAACATTGAACATACGGGAGATAGTGTGCTTGGTATGCATGAGTATAGACTTACCATAGGAAACCAAAATTTTTATTTTATTGGTAATCTCTATCCTATGCAATTAAATGAAAGTCAATTTGATAAAATATTTATATTTAAAGATCCTAAGAATTTAAAAGAATTAGTTTCAAAATACAGTAATGTAAATAGAAAAATATTAGCTGAAGATATACTGGGAAATTGTGATGTTATGAATAATCTTAAAAAGAATATAAAGAGAATAGCATTATCTAATTCTACAGTTCTAATTTTAGGCGAAAGTGGTACTGGAAAAGAGATGTTTGCAAGAGCTATACATAACGAAGGAAATAGAAAAGATGAGCCTTTTATTGCTATCAATTGTGCAGCTATACCAGACGCACTTTTAGAAAGTGAATTATTTGGGTATACAAAGGGAGCTTTTACAGGTGCAGATTCATCAGGAAAATTAGGAAAATTCGAACTAGCTAATAAAGGAACAATTTTTTTAGATGAGATAGGTGATATGCCTCTTCATCTGCAGACAAAAATTTTAAGAGTTATCCAAGATAGAAGAATAATAAAAATCGGTTCCAATAAGCCTGTTGACATAGATGTAAGAGTAATTGCAGCTACTAATAAGGATTTAATAAAACTTATAGAACAAAATAAGTTTAGAGAAGATTTATACTATAGACTTAATGTCATACCTTTTAATATCCCACCTTTGAGAGAAAGAATTCAAGATATAGAAATTTTGGTAAATTATTTTATTAATAAGTATACAAAGCTTCTTAATAAAGAATTTTCATCAATAAATATAGATAAAGATCTTTGGAAAGTTTTTTATGAATATTCTTGGCCTGGAAATGTAAGAGAATTAGAAAATGCGGTAGAATTCATGATAAACATGTTAGGGCCAGAGGGAATAATGAATAAAGAATTAGCACCTCCTAGTATCCTAAATAATGAAAGAAGAGTAAAAAATAAGTTAAAGGATATTCTCCCATTAAAGGAATTGGAAAAGAATGAAATAAAGAAAGCATTAGATATGTACGGTAATACAACACAAAGTAAGAAAATTATTTCAAGTAA
>JAYFRK010000031.1:0-9967 GCA_034925975.1 Clostridium sp. | reverse complement strand
AAATACTTCATTTAAATAAGGAAAAGTTATTCCAACAGCAGAATACATTCCAAGAGACTTTATAGTAGCAATTATCATATCTTTATTGAACCCATATTGTAAAATTGGATATAAATATTTATTCTCCTTATATTTTGCTGTGAGTACACCTAAGTTTATCCCAGCTAACATTACGAATATTATTCCTACTATGGTGATTAGTATAAGAGGTCTAAGACCTTTACTTACAGCATAACCTGCTGAAATTACAAAAAATATAAGTATATACCAAGGAGGAGTTTCTAAAAGCATATTTTGGTGCATAGAATTAGCCTCTATAGCAGAACTTTCTATTAAAGTTAAAAACATAGTAAAAGTAAAGAATACATAAAATATATTGCCTAAGGTATCTCCTAAAGCAGAGGTATATATTTTATGTACATTATAAGAATTAGTTTTTAAGCAGATTTTTAATATACAAATATAAAATATGAATACTAGTACAGAAGCTATTAAAGTAGCTATCCAAGCATCTCTTTTTCCGTAATTAATAACTATATTAGGATATGTTTTAAATGAAACTATACAAGTTCCTAGTATTATAAATAAAAATTGTTTCGAATTAAATTTGTCCATATAATCCTCCTATGCTAAGGTTTTCAACATAATGATATTATTTCCTATAATTATTAGTATCTCTATAAATAAAGAATAATATTCCCCCTCTACACAAACAATAAGATGGGTGATACTAATGAGTAGAGAATATATAGATTATTTAAAAAGTAAATTAGAAGATAGCTTTGATGTGAAGTTTAGAGAAATTCAGGTAAACGAAGGAAAGATATATGCTGTATTTATAGATAATTTGTCTGATAAAAGTTTTATAAGTGAATATATTATTTTACCGTTAATACAAAGCGAAAAATATGTAGATATAGATAGCGTAAAGAGAGAAATATTAAATGCAAATATAGTAGGAGATGTAGAGTCAAAAGAAGATGCAATAATGCATATATTATCAGGAGATTTAGTACTAGTATTTGATTTTTGGGATGCTGTAATATTTTGTGAAGCTAAGAGTTTTCCTAAAAGAGGTATTAGTGATCCTAAAACTGAAAATGTAATTAAAGGTCCACAGGAAGGCTTTAATGAAGTAGTAGTAGATAACATTGCTTTAATAAGAAAAAGAGTTAAAAATGAAAATTTAAGATTTGAAAGTATGATTGTAGGGAAAAAGTCTAATACAACAGTTGTGTTAGCGTATATAAAAGGAATAGCGCCAGATAGATTAGTGGGCTACATAAGAGATAAGATAAATAGCATGGAGGAAGATTTTATATTAGATATTAATTATATAGAAGAAAGGTTAAAATCTAAGGGAACTATATTTGATACAATAGGATATACGGAAAGACCGGATAAGGCAGCTTCTAGGCTATTCGAAGGAAGAGTTGTAGTAATTGTAGATGGTACTCCAGAAGTAATTACAGCACCTTACTTTTTTATTGAAAATTTGATGGCAGCAGACGATTATTATTCAAATAAATACTTTGCAAATGCAGTAAGAATACAAAGATGGGTAGCTTTTTTTCTAGCAACTTTTTTACCAGGGCTCTATATAGCCTTAACCACCTATCATTTTTCACTTGTACCTACAGTATTTGTTTTTAGATTTGCTATTGCAAGAGCAGGAGTTCCATTCCCAACCATTGTTGAAGTAATATTAATGACTTTTTTCTTTCAACTATTAAGGGAAGCTGGAGTAAGACTTCCAGAGCCGACAGGTCAAACCATGAGTATCGTTGGGGCACTTATACTAGGAGACGCAGCTGTTGGTGCGGGGCTAGCGTCCCAAATTACAATAGTAATTGTTTCAATTGCTTCTATATCTACTTTCTTAATACCCAGTTTATATAGACCTATATCTTTATGGGGGCTTATAATATTACTATTTTCAGCTCTTTTAGGATTGCCGGGTTTTTATATGGGCTTTTTTACTTTCATAGCACATATCTCATCCTTAACCAGTTGTGGATATCCATTCTTGTACCCATTAGGTACATTAGAATCATTTAAATACAAGGATGAAATACTTAGATCTGATTTAAATAAAATATCTAATAACTTATTTGATAGGGATGATAAAATATGAAAAAGATAGTTGCATTTTTTATGACAATAAGTTTGGTATTTTGTACAGGATGCTTCAATTATAGAGATATAAACAAATTACTTTTTGCAACATCTGTAATTGTAGATATAGATCAAGGGAATCAACCTGTTTTATATGTAGAAGCTTTTAGAGCAATTGAAGGTACAGAAAGTGGAGAAAGATTGATTTTTAGAGGAAGGGGAAAAACTGTTTTCGAGGCATTGAGAAATATAACCTTAGGAACTAGTTTTAAAATCAATGTAACGCAAAATAGAGTGCTTATTTTTACTCAAAAGGCAGCTGAATATGGAATTGATAACTTTTTAGATTTTTTTCATCGAGATCAGGAGTTTATTAATAGACAGTATGTATGTATTTATAGTGGAGAACTTGAAAAGCTAGCAAATATAAAGACTAATGAGAGTAAATATGTAGGTATGTTTATTAATAGACTTTTATCTAATGTTGGAGCATCATCAAGAGGAATTCAGATTAATATAAATGACTATTATAAGCAAAGATTAGTGGGAGATAAGGTTAGTATAGTTCCAATTATTGAAATAAGAAAGGATGTTGGCGGGGATGATAAAATTCTTGTAAATGGGGGAGCTGTAGTTAAGAAAGATAAAATGGTAGGAGCCATATCGAGAGATCAAGGGCAAGGCTTTAATTTTTTACTTAATAGTGTTAATAGTGGAACCTTAGAGATAGCTAATCCAGACTTTCCAGGCAGTTTCATAACATTAGAAATATTAAAAACTAAAACAAAAACTGATATAGTATATGAAGATAAACAAATAAAATTAATAAAAAATATTAAGGTAAATACAGCTATAGGAGAAGTTCAAAAGGGACTAAACATAAATAAGAAGAGTTTAGAATCTATAAAAGAACTAGCAGCAAGTAATATAAGGAAAGCTTGTTATCAATTGTTTGATGAATATAAAGATAAGGGAATAGATATTTTTGACATACAAGAAGAATTTTTAAGAAAATATAGGTATGAAAAAGGGGAAGATATTATAAAACAAACCAATTTAGTAATTGATGTTGAAGTAGAAATTGAAACAGGAAACGATGATATAGACTTTATCAACGTTAGAGGCGAGTAGTGAAAAAAGGCACTTCTTGCCTTTTATTTTTGAAATTTTGTGGTATACTTTTGGATGTGGGTTAATTTTAACTTCATAATATTACTGTAAAGGAAAGGTGTTATATGAACAGGAAGGGAATATTTGGAGGTACATTTGACCCTATACACAATGGTCATTTACACGTAGCATATGAAGCACTATATGATTTAGGGTTAGATAAGATAATTTTTGTCCCATCAGGAAACCCACCTCATAAAACTGAGAAATTAGTAACAGATTCAGAAATAAGATATGAATTAGTAAAAAAAGCTATAGAAGATGAGAAAAGATTTGATGTTAGCAGTTATGAAATACATAAAAGCGGTTTAAGTTATACTTACGAAACTTTAGAACATTTTAATAAAATTGAACCAGACACTGAATGGTATTTTATAACGGGAACAGACTGTTTAATGGAACTTAATAGTTGGAAAAACATCCATAGAATATTAAATTCTTGTAGATTTGTAGTCTTTAATAGAAGTGGATATAATAGATCAGAAATTATGGAGCAAAAAAAGCAATTAGAAAAAAAATATAATGCAGAAATAGTATATTTAGATATACCAATATTAGATATTTCTTCAACAAATATAAGAAATAAAATAAGAGAAGAAAAAAACATAAGTTATCTTATTCCTAAAAAAGTTGAAAGATTATTAGAAAAAATGAATTTGTATAAGTATTAATGGGGGAGAGTAAAATGTGGGAAGAAGAAAGAATGCTTAAATATTTAAAGGGAAATTTAAAAGAAGGTAGATTTAGACACAGTATCAGTGTAAAAGATACTGCTATAAAGCTAGCTGAAATTTATGGAGCAGATTTAGAAAAAGCAAAAATAGCTGCTCTTATACATGATTGTGCAAAATATGTAGATATTCAAAATATGTTAAATATTTTAGAAAAATATGGGGATAATAATAATAAGTGTTTTGATATACCGGCAATATTACATGCTCCTGTAGGAGCTTATATAGCTAAAGATACTATGGAAGTAGATGATAAGGATATTTTGAATGCAATAACTTATCATACTACTGGAAGAAAAAATATGAGTTTACTTGAAAAAATAATATACTTAGCTGATTATATAGAACCATTTAGAAGTTTTCCTGGTGTTGAAGATGTAAGAAAACTTGCTTATAACGGAGAGTTAAATAAGGCAATGCTTCTTTCTTTTGATAATAATATAAAGTATATAGTTGAAAGAGGTCAGATTTTGCACAAAGATACTATAGAGGCTAGAAATTACATATTATGTGGTGAATAGGTGGATACACTATGTCAAAAAATAAGAAAAGAAAACCTTTTAAAATTTTAAAAGTATTTTTGATTTTTGTACTATGTTTAATTATTACAGGAGGACTGTATGTTTACTATGGACTTTCAAAGTTAAGCGAGAAAGCTGAAATTAGTAATAAAAGTTTTCAAAGTGATAATAATGAGTACGAAGATGATGATAAAAACTCTGTAAATATACTAGCATTAGGAGTTGATATAGGAACCCCTGGAGCTAAAAATGAAAATGATCCGAAGAGAACGGACACCATGATATTAATTCATTATAATAAAGAAAATAAAGATATTCAACTTGTTTCCATTCCAAGAGATACACTTATAAAGATAAATAGCAAAAATACTAAAATCAATGCTGCCCATGCAATTGGAGGAGTTGAATATTCTGTAGATGCTGTAGAAAAGCTTTTAAATATTGATATTGATTATTATGGAAAAGTTAACTATGATGGATTTAGGAAAATAATCGATTCCATTGGTGGTATTGATGTTGATATTAATAATAATATGAATTATGATGATGCTAGTCAAAATTTACATATCCACTTTAAAAAAGGTGAAACAGTACATTTAGATGGTAAAAAAGCAGAAGAATTTTTTAGATGGCGTAAAAACAATGACGGTACAGGTCTGGCAGAAGGAGATATTGGCAGAATAGAAAACCAACATATATTTATGTCAAAAGTAATAGATAAGGTGAAAAGCCCTAGGATAATACCGAGAATACCAGCTATACTTATGACTTTGCCTAAATACTGTGAGACAAATATGACAGCAGATGAAATAATCAAATACGGATATTCTTTCGTAAATGCTTCTAATGTTAATATGGAAACTTTAAAAGGAGATACTAAGTATATAAAAGGAATATCATATTTTATATACGATAAAAATTATAATAGTCAATTATTAGCCAAAATACAGGATAGACAAATACCACAAAATAGTGTTAACATACAAAAGGACAATGTAAAAATAAAAGTTTTAAATGGAACTAGTAAATCGAGTCTTGCATCTAATTACAGAAAATATCTTCAGAGCAAAGGTTACAGCAATATATCTATAGGGAATGGAAGTTCTGCAAGTAAAAGTAAAATATTACTACAAGATAGTTTTAAAAGTAAACAAATAGAATCTATTAAAAAAGATTTTAAGATTAGTAATATAGAAGAAAACAATAAAACAGAATTTGATATTACAGTAATATTAGGTGAAGACTATGATTATATAAAACAAAAAATAAAATAAAACCTAGGAGGGTAAACATGGAAAAACAAATTATAAATACAAAAAACGCACCAGCTGCAATAGGACCATATACACAAGGAGTTAAAGTAGGAAATTTATTATTTACTTCAGGTCAAATCCCACTAGATCCACAAACTGGAGAACTTGTTACTGGGGATGTAGAAAAAGCTGCAGAAAGAGTTATGTTAAATTTAAAAGCAATATTAGAAGAAGCAGGCACTAACTTTAACAACGTAGTAAAAACTACTGTACTTTTAAGCGATATTAACGACTTCGGAAAAGTGAACGAAGTTTATGGAAGATATTTTACTGAAGATAAACCTGCAAGATCATGCTTCCAAATAGGAAAACTTCCAAAAGACGCTTTATTAGAGATTGAGGTTATTGCAGTAGTTGAATAACACTGATAATAAGCTAAAGTTTGAAGTTAAAACTGAAGAAGAAAACTTAAAACTAAGTGAGTACTTAAGAAATGTAGCAGAATTTTCCAGTAGATCTATAAAAAAAGCTGTACGAGAAGGAAGAATAAGGGTAAATAACAATATTGTAAGATTATCCTTTAAATTATCTCATGGGGATATAATTGAAGTACAAATAAATAGGGAAGAAGAGCAAGATATCCTTCCAGAAAAAATGGATTTAAGAATAATTTACGAAGATAAAGATATTATTGTAATCGACAAACCAAAAGGTATAGTTGTGCATCCTACAAAAAGACATTTAAGTGGTACATTATCTAATGGAATACTATATTACTTCAAAGAAAAAGGTGAAAGTAGTATAGTTAGATTAGTAAATAGGCTTGATATGGATACTTCCGGGCTTGTGTTAGTTGCAAAAAATGCATATAGCCATATGGCCCTTTCAAGAGATATGGTTAAAGATGAATTTATAAAAAGCTATTTAGCAATTGTTCATGGAAATCTCAAAGAAAAAGTTGGAGTAATAGATAAGCCTATATATAGAGTTGGAGAAGGTACTATAAAAAGGATTATAGATGAAAGAGGCCAGAGAAGTATAACTAAGTTTGAAGTTATAGAGAGCTTTAAAGATGCAGACTTAGTCAAGTTAAACTTAGAAACTGGAAGAACTCATCAAATAAGAGTACATTTAAGTAATATAGGTCATCCTATTTTTGGAGATGCTCTATACGGACAAGAGGAAATCGATTATATAAATAGACAAGCTCTTCATGCTTATAGTCTACAATTTCCTCATCCTACAACAAGAGATATAATGAAACTAGAAAGCAATCTTCCTGAAGATATGAAACAATTAATAGAAAAGTTAAAGTAATAATAGATAGGCACTGCCATTATTCATAATGAGCAGTGCCTATTTTTATATTATTCTTCATCTTTGTATCTTTCTCTATAATCCTTTATGATTTTATTTCTTTTATGTCTTTTTTTCATTAGTCTCTTTTTTCTAAGTTTTAATAAAAATAATATGATAAATAACGTAATTAATATGTATAAAGCTACTTTAACAGTACTCATAGACTTATTACCAGATTTACCGCTAAGAGAAGGAAGCAGATTTTTAGAAGAATGATCTACACTACTAGCTAAATTTAAAGTACCAATATTCTTATCTTTGTAAGTAACAGTTGCAGTTAGAATATTTTCACCTCTACTAAAGGATTTTCTATCTAAAGATTTATTGTTAATAGTAACTTTAGGCAGTTCCGTAGAATTTTTTTGTGCAACATAATAAAAATCTTCTCCAGCAAGAAGAGGTATACTTGACTTATCGCCTATAGTAAACTTTTCTACAGGATCTCCCTTTAAATATAGTGGCTTTAGTGTAAAGTTTTGAAAACCATAGTCAAACAATACTCTAACATCTGTCCAATAAGTATGTTTTGTATCGTGAAGAAGTACAGCTATAAGTTTTTGATTATTTCTTGATGCAACAGCCACATAAGAATGTTTTGATTGGACGGTATAGCCTGTTTTTCCGCCTTCAGAACCTTCGTAATAGTATTTAGACTTTTTTTGTATTAAGTTATTTTTATTCCATAAAGGACGTTTTTCTGGGCTTTTATTTGTAGGTTCTATATAATACATAGAAGTAGTAGCAATCTCTTTAAATTCCTTATGCTTGGCTAATTCCTTTAAAATTAAAGCTAAGTCTTTAGCAGTAGTCCTGTGGTTTTCATCATATAGTCCATGAGGATTAACAAAGTTAGTATTAGTAGCACCTAGTTCAATAGCTCTCTTATTCATTAGCTTTGCAAACTCTGTTGTAGAACCAGAAATGTGTTCGGCAAGTGCTTCTGCAGCATCATTTGCCGATTGCAACATTAGAGCATATAGCAAATCCTTAACTTTAATTGATTCACCTTCAAAAAGATATATCTTACTTCCATCTGCATTAGGTGGATTTTTTCCTACAGTAATAACATCATCTAACTTGCAATTTTCAAGTGTCAAAAGAGCTGTCATAATTTTAGTAGTTGAAGCAGGAGGGTATTGAGTGTCCATATTTTTTGAATATAAAATTTCTCCAGTAGTTGCATCCATTAAAACTATACCATCGGCGGAAATCGCTGATAATGAGCTTTTAGCTTCTGTCTTATATGAAAATAGTGAGAATGTTACCACAAATATAATTATGAAATTTACTATCTTACGCATTGGTTACCTCCTAGAGTTTATATAAATAGTATACCAAAAAAAATTTTCTATTCCTATAAAAAAGTTAATTAAATTATATATATCACAATTTATGGTTATTATTTTTATCTAGTGGATACAATTTATAGGTAAATGAGGTTATAAATACTGGAGGATAAGGATGGATAAAAAAAATAAATTAGTTGGTTCAATTATAATAGTAGTAGGGTGTACTATTTTCTTAATAGTAGGATATTTTCTGTCAAAGCCTAAAGTTTTTAATAATGAAGATGTTTTTTTAGATAACAATATTAGCAGCAGCAAAAATAAAAATCAAGTGATTTTAGAAGATAAAAGTGGTAATGGCAAAACTGATAAAAAAATGAATACAGAAGAATTCAAGAAGATAGTAGTTGAAATTAAGGGAGAAGTTAAAAATCCAAATGTATACACTATGGAATATGAAAGTAGAATTTATGATTTAGTAGAAAAAGCAGGCGGATTTACAGAAAAAGCTGATAAGATGAGTATAAATTGTTCTATGAAACTAAAAGATGAAGACTGTATTGTAGTATATGGTAAAGGAGAAACCCCTAATTCAAATGCTGTTAATAATAAGGATTCTTTAAATAGAAAAAGCAGTACTGCAGCTAAAAGTGATAAAATTGACATAAATACTGCAAGTAAAGAAGAATTAAAAACTTTACCTGGAGTTGGAGATGTTACAGCTGAAAAAATAATAGACTATAGGGAAGAGAATGGAGGTTTTAAATCCATAGATGAGCTTACAAAGGTAAATAGAATAGGACCTAAGACTCTAGAAAAATTTAGAGAAAAGATAGAAGCTAGATAGATTATTTACTTATTAGTTATGTTAAAGTTGCATATAATAAATTTTGAATTAATTATATAAAAATGTTATAATACTACTTATGTTAAAACATATAGTTTATTCGTATAATAAATATTAGAAGGAGAAATAAGTAATGGAAGAAATGTTAGAGAATTCTAAACCTATTAAGAAAGTTATATTTAAAAATAATACACAAGAGCAATTAGGAGTAAAGGTTAATTTAACTAAAGGTAAAGAGTATGATTTATTGAGTGTAAAGGTTCCAGCTCAATATGAAATTAAACCATCAGTTAATAATGTAGTACTATACCTAATACAAGATGATAATGGAGAAAAGCACTATTTTCTTTCAAACTATTTCGGAGATAAGTAAAATGAAGTGAGTCTTAATTAAGGCTCACTAATATTTTTTATAAGGTAAATTATAAAGTATAGTTAAATAGGAAGATTTTAATTAAAGTATTAAGCTATTTATACGACTATAGGTGTAGACTTATTAAGTAAATAAAAAGAACGAGGTATTTTTATGAAGGCTTGGTATAATCACAGTTGGAGTGACGTAGTAAAAGAGATAAATAGCGATATAAAGTATGGTCTTACTGAGAAAGGAGTAGAAGAAAGCAGAAACTCCTTTGGGGATAATAGATCTTTAAACTTAAAAAATAAAAGTTTTAGTATATTGTTT
>JAYFRK010000159.1:0-4149 GCA_034925975.1 Clostridium sp. | reverse complement strand
AAAGATATAGCCATAGGAATTTGCTCAACTGCTGCTACCATAAGGCAAAGACTACCTAATCTAATGACTTCTTGTTCCGTTTCTTTAATAAACAATTTTATAAGTGTACTTGGAAAACTTAGGAATGTAACTGAACATATACCCATAAAAATAGCACCTAATGCTGCACAAGTATAGGCATATTCTTTTGCTTCTTTAAAATTTTTCTCCCCAATTTTATGTCCTACCAATGTAGTTGCAGCAACGCCAAACCCCCACCCAGGCATGAAAGATATAGATTCAATTGTTGTAGTGATCTGATTTGCTGCAAATGCGGTTTCACCGATACGCATTATTATAAATGTGCTTAAAAGTCTACTCATACTGAAAGCTCCTTCTTGCATAGAAGATGGAATTGCTAAAAGTAAAAGGCTTTTTAGCTTGTTTAAGTTTAAAGACTTTATATAATATAATCTTATTTTCAATCTTGATTTATTAACCATATATATTACAGCAAATACAAAGCCAGATATATGAGCTATAGATGTAGCAATAGCGGCTCCTTTTACCCCTAGTTCTGGAAATCCCAATTTCCCAAAAATCAAGATCCAGTCAAGGCTAATGTTTATTATATTTACAAGAAATGAAATAAACAAAGGTGTTTTTGTATTTCCATATCCACGCAAGACTCCGTTTAACATACTTGTTATCATGTTAAAAAATAGTCCAAGAGAAACTATGCGCATATACATCATGCCTAAGCTAACTACATTGGATTGTGCACCACCTAAAATAAGGATTTGCCTAGAAAATGTAAACATTATAATAGATAAAATTAAAGCTATCATGGAACCTATAAAAAATCCTACAGAAGCATATTCTTCGGCAGATGCATATTGCTTAGAACCAAATCTCCGAGCCACAAGCGATGTAATACCAACAGATATACCCGCAGAGATAAGTATATTTATAAACGTATATACAACCTCTGAACCTAAGCCAACGGCGCTTACAGCAATTTGGCCGCCATATTTACCAACCATCATAGTATCAAAAACCCATATAGCCATATATAAGGTCATTTCACCAACGGCAGGTAGTGCTAGCTTCAAAACATTAGTAACTATTCTTTTATTAAACATAACCTATACCCCTTTAAATATTAGCTTATAACAAAAATATTCATTATCTATATTAATAGAATAGTAAATATTAGACAAGGATTAGCTACTATGTAAGTTTTTAAAAATGAAATTCAGAATTATATGGGAATTCGACTAAATTTTTAAGAAAATGTTAATTTAAGTAACAAATTGCTAAAAATGTAGAAATTTAACGAAGATTTATGTAATTACTTAGATTTTAATACAAATGTTTCACAAAAGTGAATATTATAGTTTAAGGATTGCTAAAGTTTATTGAAAATAATACGATAAAGTAGTAATAAAAAACATGAAAATGTTAAAACTTTGAAAAAAACTTAATGGTTTACATTTAGTTAAAAGTATTTATGTCGGGGGGTATAACATATGACTATTAAGAGAAAATTACCTACTATGATTGCAATATTAGTAATAATATCTCTTGCAGTTACAAGTGGGTTGGCCTATTTTTTCGCTTCGAAAACGATTACTGACCAGAGTAGACAGAGCTTATTAACTATAGTTTCACAAGAATCTGAGACTGTATATTCATTAATTTCGGGTGAAAAAACACAAGCAGAATTATTGGCTTCGAGTAATCAGGTAATTGAAGCAGCTAAATTAAGGCAAACAGATCAAGGAGAAGGATTTTTCACAAAGGGATATCCTCAAAGTATTGGAGCAAATAATTTATTAAAACAGAGGTATGATAAAATAGAATTACATGAGCACTTATTTGTGGCAGACTCCAATGGAATTATATTTGCAGATAGCAATCCTAAAACATTAAAAATAAGTGTAAAAGAAAGAGAATATTTTAAAAAAGCAATGCAGGGACAGGTAAATATTAGTGATACTATAGTATCAAAGGTAGATGGTAGAGCCATAGTAATATTTGCAGCTCCTGTAAAAGATGAAACTGGTAAGGTAATAAGTGTTATGGTAAATTCAGTATACGTAGATTACTTCAGTAAGAATCTTAGTAAAATTAAAGTAGGTAAAACAGGATATATCTATTTAGTTGATTCAGCTGGTATGATGTTATCTCATCCAAATAAGGAACTTATAACAAAGCCTGCCGAAAGTCAAGTTATCCAAGGTATAGTAGCAAGCATCAAAAAAGGCGAAAAAGTTGAAAGTGATGTGAAAGAATACTTATATAAGGGAGAACAAAAAATACAATCTTATATTGTTGTACCTGAGGCAAATTGGGTATTGTCGGCAACACGTAATGTTAGTGATATGAAGGAAGCAGTAACAAATATGCTGAAAGTTATCTTAGTAGTAACTATACTAGCTATAATTGCTTCTGTAATGATAGGAATTTTGATTTCTAGAAGTATAACCTTGCCTATTAATAAGTTAGTTGGACTTATGGGGCAAGCTGCTGAAGGGGATTTAACTGTAAGGAGCAATGTAAAATCAAAAGATGAACTAGGACTTTTGTCAACTAGCTTTAATTCTATGACAGAGAAGATAAGAGAACTTGTTCAAAAGATAGACTCATCAATTAGTACTGTCTCATCTACGGCAGATACATTAGTAGATACTTCTGAAAATACATCATTATCAATTGATGAAGTCGCAAAAACAGTGCAACAAATAGCACAAGGTTCATCACATCAGTCTGAGGACGTTGAGGGTGTAGTAGACAAAATGTCTAAAGTAGGAAGTGAAATAGAGAAGCTAAATGAGTACTCAGAAAAAATGAAATCTAGTGCTGAGGATATAGTAAACATAAATTTAAATTCTCAAAACATAGTAAAAACTCTATTTGATAAAACAAATGAAAATGATAAAGCTGTTGAAAAAGTATCATTAATTATAGATGAGCTTAAGGTTAGCTCATCAAATATAGGATCTATAATAGAAGCCATAAGCAGTATAGCAGAGCAAACAAATCTTCTTGCGTTAAATGCAGCTATAGAAGCAGCAAGAGCTGGAGAAGCAGGGAAAGGCTTTGCAGTGGTGGCTGAAGAAGTAAGAAAACTAGCAGAGCAATCGGCAGATTCAGCAAAACAGATAGAAGGAATAGTAATTAATATTCAAGATAAAACAAATAATGCTGTAGATATTGTTTCAAATGTTAGAAAAACTGTTAAAGAACAAAATGAGTCTGTTAATGAGACAGGGGAAACTTTCGAAAACATATCAAAAAATATTGAAAGTATCGCTAATATGATAGAAAATGTAAGTAAATCTCTAGGTAATATGAATAATGATAAAGAAACAGTTATTCAAGACATTCAAAATGTTTCTGCAGTTTCAGAAGAAACAGCAGCTTCATCTGAAGAGGTTTCAGCAGCTACTGAAGAACAGGCAGCTGCAATGCAGGAGTTAGCTGGCTCTATAGGTAAATTAAATTCAATGGTACAAGAATTATCTGAAGCAATAAACATATTTAAAATATAAAAATTTCAGAAATCTCAGGGACAGTCCTCGAAATTGTAAAGGACTGTCCTTAAATTTTTCCTGAATTTTATCTTGTAAAATTTAAAAAATTAAGGGACTGTCCCCAAGATTTTATGATATCATATAAGAGGAAATGTACGAATTAAGATATGCTAGAGGGTGGTTTATATGCTTCAGTGGAAAGAATTATATGAAGAATGCAGTAAGTGTAATATGTGTAGATTAGGCACTAGTAGAACTAATATGGTTTTTGGTGAAGGAAATCCTAGAGCTAAGCTGATGTTTGTTGGAGAAGCACCAGGAGCAGACGAAGATAGAACGGGAAGACCCTTTGTTGGAAAAGCAGGACAGCTATTAGAAAAGGCACTTAGAAATTTAGGTTTGCAAAGAGAAAGAGATTATTATATAGCAAATATATGTAAATGCAGACCGGCAAATAATAGAAATCCACATGATGATGAAGCAGAAGCATGTTTGCAATACCTTAGAAACCAAGTAGCTCTTATTAAGCCTAAGATTATAGTTTGCCTTGGAGCAATACCAACTAAATATATAATCGGCCAAGAATTCAAAGTTACAAGGGACAGGGGTAAGTGGATAGAGCGAAAAGGAGTAT
>JAYFRK010000225.1:0-3067 GCA_034925975.1 Clostridium sp. | reverse complement strand
ATATTATTTTAATTCAACAAAGTTTTTAGAATCAACAGTAAATGATTCTCCATGATCTAAAGCTATGTGTCCTGAAGTGTAGGGAGAGTCATTTACAGTAATATAGACTTTATTTACATTGTAGTAATTTCCTAAAGTACTTGTAATACTATTTATTACAGATAATTCCACTGAGCTTCATAAATTAATATCATCTATAAATTCATTAGAAAAATCTATGTAGACTTTATTTTCTGATGGATTCAAATATAATTTATTTATTTTAGTGTTTTTACTTATAAGAGGAGTTAAATTATTTTTTGGTGGATTTGCAAAGTATTTTTGAAATATATTTTTAATTTCACCGTTAGTTTTTATTGGTATTTTGATATTAGTAAAAACTAATCTCATATCATTTGAAAGTATTTCAGGGTAAAATAATTTTATATCTTGAACTAAGTATGCATTTGAATCTATTTTTTCAAGAGAACTTGATATTTCAGAATTATCAAGGAAGAATACAGATTTTATTAATCCTATATTTAATGCATAGTAGTCTTTAGTTTTATAATCGGCACTTTCTGTAGTTACTTCTAAAGCTTTATAAATACCATAGGGCGTAGCAACATTTGCAGCGGTATTGGTTATTGTCCTCCTTGCACCATTAGGTATAGGCCAAGTGTTTCCAAGAGTTAAAGGTTCTTTCAGCAATACTTCCTTATCAAAAGAGGTATTATTTAAAAGAGATAAATTATCTTTATAAAAAAATTCTTCTCTAGATTTTAAAAGTGATAGCTCACCATTTTTATTTTCAATTATTCTTCCAATTGTAGTACCTGGATTAACCATTCTGATTTGAGCTGTGTCACCTTTTATAAAATCAAAATAAATATCTTGGGAGGCATACTCACTTCCGTTACCTAAATAACTCATTTTTACATTCTCTCTAAAAGGATAGTAATCGCTTATAGTATATCTACTTAGTTCTTTAGAAGGGGGAGGGTTTTTTACAGGCGTTTTAGAAGGGCTGCAGGAAGATAGTAATATAGTAAGTGGTAAAATAAAGAGCATAATATATTTCTTCAAAACATTCACCTCCATATTTATTTTTAGCATTAATTTATTTTTTATTATGTTAAGTTTAATTAAGTATTAAACAAAATTTATTGATATATCTAATGTTAATTAAATATATTTAGAAATCTATCATTAGTAAAATATAAATCAGAATAACATTTATTTTAAACAAAAAATCCTTTAGAATAAATATGCTATAATAGTAAGTATGCTTTAATTAGTTCCATAAATTTTCAAAATGATTTTTATTAAAGTTAATAATCAAAGAAGTCTTAATTTAGGAAAGTTTTAAGTTTAAGGAGGACTACTATGGAATATATAAATGATATTACTATAAATGAAGCAGTGATACATATTTTAGATAATAATTCTGATGACCCGATTTTAAATGAATATACTTTAGATTTAAATGAAGAGATCTACGGATTTATATATAAGCATGTACAAAAATGTCTTAAGGATGAAGAATTAAAATATGCAGTTTTCAATAAAGAAAGAAATATAGTTAAGGATTTATCACAAGAATTTTTAAATGGAGAAAATAATTTACTTGAAATATCTAAGGAATTAGCAAGACAAATGTTTATATTGATGAGATCTAAAGGAAGTATAGCATCTTGTGATCTCCTTTTAATATCTATATCTACGGAATATGGCCCAATACTTGGTATAATAAAAATGGATTATACGAAAAATTATGTTCATACAGTTGAATTTATTGATAATAAAATAGGAATAAATATAACTCCACAATATACTGGACTTCCTGCTAGTGGTCAAAGAGTTCAAAAATGCGCTTTCATAAAGCCTATAAGAGAAGATAATTCTTTTGATTTAATGGTTATAGATAAGCAGACTAAGAACAGCAATAGTGAGGAATATGGATCTAACTACTTTATAAGTAATTACTTGGGGTGCACTGTTGTAGATAATGAAAGAGATATGACAAAAAGTTTTGTAAATTCTGCAGAGAAGTGGACTAGAACAAATTTAAAGGAAAATGCAGAAGCCCAAGAGAGCGTAAGGAGTGCAATAAAGAAAAAGCTGAGAGAAGAAGAGGAAATAGACGTAAAAGAAGTAGCAGAGGAGCTATTTGGAAATGAGACAGTTGTTAAAGAAGATTTTGTAAACTATATTACAGAAGAAAGCGGATTTGATAAAGTAGCTGTAGATAAGGAATGGATAGAAAAGAAATTCAAGAGAATAAGGCTTAAAGTAGACAAGGATATTGATCTATACATAAATGAAGATGCTTATAATGATAATAGTAGATTTGAGATAATTAGAAACGGTGATGGAACTATTAACATGACAATAAAACATGTATCAAGTTATGTAGAAAAGTAAAAGCAGAATAAAATAATAGGATATTAGATGGAATCTAATATCCTATTATTTTTATATTATAGCTTGTTAGCAGAACCTAATACTTGAGTTATTTTATTTTCAACTAATGTTCTTATTAAATCTTTTCCAGGTCCTAAATATTTTCTTGGGTCAAATTCAGCTGGTTTTTCACCAAATAATTTTCTAACTCCTGCTGTCATAGCAAGTCTTAAGTCAGTATCCATATTTATTTTACATACTGCCATTGAAGATGCTTTTCTAAGCATATCAGCAGGTACACCTTTAGCCTTAGAAGGTATTTGTCCGCCATATTGATTGCAAGTTCCAACTAACTCAGCATCAACAGAGGATGCTCCGTGAAGAACTATTGGAAAATCAGGTAACTTTCTTTGAATTTCTTCTAATATATCAAATCTTAGTTTAGCTTCTCCTTCAAATTTGAAAGCACCATGGCTAGTTCCTATAGCTATTGCAAGAGAATCACAACCTGTTCTATTAACAAAGTCTACTGCTTGATCTGGGTCAGTATATATGTGAACATCACTCTTAACATCATCTTCAACACCAGCAAGAACACCAAGTTCAGCTTCTACAACTACTCCGTGAGCGTGAGCATAATCAACTATTTCTTTTGTTTTAGCTACATTTTCTTCATAGTCAAAGT
>JAYFRK010000621.1:0-1640 GCA_034925975.1 Clostridium sp. | reverse complement strand
ATCTTTCTAATTTATTTTCAATCAATATGTAATTAGCAAATGCGAAATTACCTTGATATATACTCCCAGAGATTATTTTAGGGGTTTGGTTATTAGTACAGTCTATAAAACCCAGTACATTATTATAACTGCAAAATACATCTTTAAATTTGTTGTCTATACTGTCATATTTAAAAATATGCTGAATAGGTGTATTATTTTGTGATGATTGAGTAAAAATTTCTGGAACACTATCACGAGATATATCTAATAATTTAACCCGCATAGGCCAGAAAGGAGAATATATACCCATATTGCTAGATTTGTTGTTTGGTTCCAAATATAGACTATCCTTTTGTGTATTTACTTGAAGATAGTATTTATCTTTGTTAGTAGTTATATAAAGTATATCTTCTTTACCATCACCTGTTAAATCTGATTTGTAAAATCTTTCGTTTTGATTAACATTAAAAATAGGAGAAGAATTATTACCTGATACATACGAAATTATAAAAAAAGTGAATACAATAAGTATTAATAAAAAATAATAAATGTATTTTTTTCTTAGAAACAGTACTCTAAGTTTCAAAATAGTCACCTCCATTTAATTATATTTATGAAGGAGACTAGAAAATTATTTATAAAAAAAAGAATAGACAAAATGTCTATTCAGCATTTTCGCAATCTTTGCATATACCATAAAAATAAATCTTATTTGAAAGTATCTTGTAATCTGTAAAACCCTTTATTCTATCATTAAGTTCGTCAAAGGAAATACCTTCGATGTCATCGACTTTACCACAAGAAATACATTGTATGTGAGGATGAGGAATGACATTGCCATCGTATCTAAAGTTTCCCTCTCCTACGTTTAATTCTTTAACTAAATTCACTTCAACTAAAGTCTTCAATGCTTTATAGACTGTAGCTAAACTCATTGTTGGATAGTCTTTGTGCAATGCTTTGTAAATAGTTTCAGCCGATGGATGTTCTTTAGTTGAACGTAAATACATATACACTGCAATCCTCTGAGGAGTTAATTTCAATTTTTTTTCTTTAAATATTGCTGTAATATTGTCCATAGGTACCACCCTTCCTAATTAAACATTTATATTATATAATAAAAGTTATCCGCTGTCAATTACTACAAATTATGTTTTTGTATAGAAATTTATTACATGGTATTTTTTGACTCTTTTTAATACATATATAGTTGTGTAAGCATAATATAATATAAATAAGATTCTTAGCATCAGATAAAGAGAGGGGGAATTATGTTTTGAATAAAACTTATGTTTTAGATACTAATGTAATCTTATATTCTCCACGTTCAATATTATGCTTCGAAAATGGTATTGTTGTAATACCAGAAGTAGTTTTAGAGGAATTAGATGCATTTAAAAAAAATACTGGTGAACTTGGGGTCAATGCACGCACAGCAGCAAGGCTTATAGATACTCTAAGGAAAAAAGGAAATCTAAACGAAGGAATAGATTTACCAAATGGCGGAAAATTAAGAGTAGAAATGAACCACTACGATACTAATATACCACCATATTGGGATAAAATGAAGCCCGATAATAGAATAATTCAAGTTTGTAAAGGATTAAAGGAAAAGGGTGAAGATGTATACTTAATTACAAAAGACATATTTGAAAGAA
>JAYFRK010000620.1:0-2704 GCA_034925975.1 Clostridium sp. | reverse complement strand
CTGGAGACCACATAGACATGACAGTAGAATTAATAACTTCAGTAGCAATGGAACCAAACCTAAGATTCGCTATCAGAGAAGGCGGAAGAACAGTTGGTTCAGGAGTTGTTACTACAATATTAGAGTAGTTTAAACTTATAGGACTAAGGTTTAAAACTTAGTCCTTTTAAAAGATAGATTATGTTATGAGTGTATGAGCCTGTACTATAAGGCTTATACACTAAAAATAAGTTGACATATACAGCAACTTGTGATAAGTTTGTTAAGTGACACGCAATAAAAATAATAAAAATAATGCTTAACAATATAATAATAAACGTAGCAATGCCTGTGTGTGTACGCAGAATCAGGAGGTGTAGATTGTGAGAGTGAAAGTAACTTTAGCTTGTACAGAATGTAAACAAAGAAATTACAATACAATGAAGAACAAGAAAAATGATCCAGAAAGACTAGAAATGAGAAAGTATTGCAAATTCTGCCGCAACCACACACTTCACAAAGAAACAAAATAGTTGCTAGTATTCACTAAAAAAAGCTGGGGATGTGAATAATATGGCTTTGAATGAAAAAAAGCAAGTTGGAGAATCATCAATGGGGATAGGCAAGTTTTTTAGAGAAGTAAAGGCAGAAACTAAAAGGATAACTTGGCCGCCTAAAGATCAAGTCAAAAAGTCTACCATAATAGTTTTACTTTTTTGTGCTGCTAGTGCAGTACTAGTAGGGTTGATGGATTATGGTTTTAGTGGTCTTTATAGACTGATATTCACCAAATAAAGAGAAAAAGGGAGGTAGGAATGAGGTGTAGCCTCATCCTAAAGTTATGGCAGAAAAAGCTCGATGGTATGTTGTTCATACTTATTCTGGTTATGAGAATAAAGTAAAAGTGAATTTAGAGAAAACAATAGAAAATAGAGGATTGCATGACTTAATTCACGACATACAAGTCCCTATGGAAGAAGTTGTTGAAGTTAAAGATGGGAAGAAAAAAGTAACACAGAAAAAAGTGTTTCCTGGATATGTCCTTGTGAATATGATTATGTCAGATGATTCTTGGTACATAGTTAGAAATACTAGAGGAGTTACGGGATTTGTAGGCCCTGGTTCAAAACCAGTTCCCCTCACTGATGAAGAAGTAGCAGCTATGGGAATAGCAGAAAGAACTGTAAATATAGATGTTTCAGTAGGAGAAAGTGTTCAAGTGGTTTCAGGACCGCTGAAGAACTTTGTTGCATTAATACAAGAAATTAATATTGAAAAACAAAAAATTAAAGGATTAGTTAATATGTTTGGCAGGGAAACACCTGTTGAACTTAATTTTAATCAAATAGAAAAATTAGACTAACCTACTATAAGACTAAGTCTTATAAAGTGGGAGAGCTTAAGCTCGCATTACCACATATGAGGAGGTGTAAACTATGGCAAAAAAGGTAGTAGGAATGATAAAACTTCAACTTCCTGCAGGAAAAGCAACTCCAGCACCACCAGTTGGACCAGCGCTTGGACAACACGGCGTTAACATCATGGCATTCTGTAAAGAATACAATGCTAAGACTGCCGATCAAGCAGGATTGACAATTCCAGTTATAATTTCAGTATACCAAGATAGATCTTTTAGCTTTATTCTTAAAACTCCTCCAGCAGCAGTTTTAATTAAAAAAGCAGCTGGATTAGAAAGTGGTTCAGGAGAACCAAACAAAAAGAAGGTAGCAAAGATCAATAAAGAACAATTAAGACAAATAGCTGAAACTAAAATGCCTGATTTAAATGCAGCTTCAATTGAAGCGGCTATGAGCATGATAGCTGGTACTGCTAGAAGTATGGGCGTAACTGTTGAAGAATAATATAAATTAGTTAGTGGGAGGTAAAAACCGCTAAAACCACAAGGAGGCAATATTATGGCAAAACAAGGTAAGAATTACTTAGAAAGTGTTAAGCTTATAGACAAAAACACTTTATATACACCTTCTGAAGCTATAGACCTTACTTTAAAAACAGCAAAAGCTAAATTCGATGAGACAATAGAATTATCTGTAAGACTTGGTGTTGATCCAAGACATGCTGATCAACAAGTTAGAGGAGCAGTAGTTCTTCCTCATGGAACTGGTAAAACAGTTAGAGTTTTAGTTTTCGCTAAAGGTGATAAAGTTAAGGAAGCAGAAGCTGCAGGAGCAGATTATGTTGGAGCAGAAGAGTATATTGACAAAATTCAAAAAGAAAACTGGTTTGAATTTGATATAGTTGTTGCTACACCAGATATGATGGGACTAGTAGGAAGATTAGGTAGAGTATTAGGACCTAAGGGATTAATGCCAAACCCTAAATCAGGAACTGTTACATTTGATGTTGCAAAGGCAATAGCTGATATTAAAGCTGGTAAAGTTGAGTATAGAGTTGATAAAACTGCTATCATTCACGTTCCAATAGGAAAGAAATCATTTGGAAATGAAAAGCTTTCTGATAACTTCAGTGTATTGATGGAAGCAATAATTAAAGCTAAACCAGCAGCAGCTAAAGGACAATATGTTAAGTCAGTAGCATTATCAAGCACTATGGGACCAGGAGTTAAAATAAATCCATCAAAAGTTTTAGGTTAACCTTGACGTAGTTATTTGATTCTGATACAATATAGCGTGTTGTATGAAAATTAATAAGATAATACTCCGTAGACAGTAGGTGCAAAAGCATAACGGGGAACCAACCTACC
>JAYFRK010000094.1:0-4031 GCA_034925975.1 Clostridium sp. | reverse complement strand
TAAAGAGATAAAAGCTATTTTACTATCTTTTAAAATATTTCTACTTAGTTTATAGAAGAAATAAATTATAAACATAGAAAATATTAAGGACATGAATCTTACTGAAAAAATCCTATATCCAAATATTTTAATAAATAGAATCTGTATTGTATGAAATATTGCTTTTATAGCATGGGGATATCTAGGGTATAAATCAAAGAATGTTTCTGTTACAGAGTAATCCCCTTTCTCCATAATATTTCTTGAAAGTCCACTAAGCCAAGATTCATCTGAATGTACAAATGGAAATTTAGTAAGATAACTGATATTTATGATAAAATGTACTAGAAGTAAGCTTAATAGAATTTTATTTTCCTTTATTTTTTTCACTAAAGCTTCCATATTCTCTCCTTAATTCTAAATTCAAATTATGCTGTAGTTCTTATTTATCAACCTTCTTAGATTATATCATATACCCTATAGTATAAATTAATTACTCTCTTATCTGATAATCCAATGCTCCATTAGAAATTTAAATATCTAAATGCATCATTAATAAAGTATAATATAATTATAATTGTATATAATTTAACAAACTCTTCAGATTAATAAATATTTTAAAAGGATGGGAGGAAGAACATGCAAAAGCAAATTAGAAAACAACGTAAATCTAAACTATTAGCTTTGCTTATGTTACTATCACTTACTTTTTTTGCAGCTGGATGCAGTAGTTCATCATACACATCAACTGACAAAAGTCACTATATAATTGAAGCAAAATCAGCCATGAAGATGCTTGGTGAAAAAAATGTAATCCTTGTAGATGCCCAAACACCCGATGGCTATTCTAAAGAACATATTAAAGGTGCTATAAATATTGATAAAGATGAAGTTAATATTAAAGTTCCTGTAGCTGGAATACTTGGACCAAAAGACTTATTTGAGAAGGTTATGAGTGCAAAAGGTATATCTAATGACTCTACAGTAATTATTTATGACAACCAAAATAATTCTCATTCTTCAAGACTATTATGGGCTATGAAAGCTTATGGACATGAAAATCTTAAAGTAGTTAGCGGTGGTATAGAAGCTCTAAAAAAAGCAGGTGCAGAAGCTAGTACTGAAGTACCTAGTGTTACCGCTACAAACTATAAAGCTAAAGATTTAAATAATGAAATGATAGTTACAAAGGATGAAGTTAAAGCTCAAGTTCAAAACCCAGATAAAAACACTATACTACTAGATGTTCGTACTCAACAGGAATATGATGAAGGAACAATACCAGGATCAATATTACTAAACTATGAAGACAATAACTACAGTGATAAAACCTTCAAATCATCTCAAGATATAAAAATAATGTATCTTGAAAATAACATAAAACCAGATAATAAAATAATATTATTCTGTAAGACTTCAACTAGAGCAGCTGAAACTTATCTAGCTCTATATGAAGCTGGTTATAAGAACATTAGAATTTATGATGGTGCTTGGTTAGAATGGGATGCTGATAAATCCTTACCAATTCAAGTTAAAGATGACGGCAATAAAGATACTGCTGCACCACAAGGAAACCAAGATAATTCCTAAAATTCAATATAATCTTCTCACAACTTATTATATATAAGTTAAGTACAAAAATAGCTGCATAGTTTATATGCAGTTATTTTTATATTTATGCAATAATTTTTCCCTACAAACTCAGCAAATTCAACCATATCTTATCATTACTTTTTCTTATACAGTATAACAAAATCCATTTATCTATGTGATTTATTATTTGCTATAATTAAATTGTAAATGTTAAAAAAATAACAAATCGTAAGGGGGATTAATAAAATATGAAAAAGAACAAAATTATATCAAGCATTTTAGCCCTAGCCCTTGCAGTATCTCTAGCTGGATGCGGTACAAAAAATGATACTGCAAAAGATACTAAACAAAATACAAAAATTGTACAAAGAGATCAAGGAGCTTCTGACAGTTCAGCTAACAAGAGTTCCGATGCTGTATCTACTGCTGTAAATGGCTATTTTGCTAACATGCCTCAAGATATCTATAAGATCCCTGAAAAGGATTTCATCGAAAAAGTAAAAGCTAATGAAAACATCTTTGTATTAGACATAAGACAAGCTGACGTATACGGAAAAGGTCACATAAAAGGTGCTGTTAACCTTCCTTGGGGAACTGCTATAAGTGACAATCTTGAAAAATTGCCAAAAGATAAGCCAATAATGATTTACTGCTATACAGGTCAAACTGCTGGCCAAACTGTTGCACTTTTAAATATGGCAGGCTTTAACGCTAAATCGGTAAACTTAGGATGGGATTTAGGAATCTCTAAGGTTCCTGGAGTAGAGGCTGTTACTGAAACAAAAGAAAATACTTTACCAGCTGATGCTAAAAAGGTAGAAATCAATCCTGAAATTAAAAATGCTATAGCAAAATACTATGCAGGATTAAAAGATGTTAAAGGTACTACTTATGCAAGCTATAAAATTAGTGAAGAAGATGCTAAAAAATTACTAGATGCTAAAGATCCTAAGATAGTTTTCTTATCTATAAGAAGTGCAGAGGACTTTGCTAAAGGTCACATAGAAGGTGCTCTAAATATTCCTTGGGGAAAAGGTATGGAAACTAAATTTAACACATTACCAAAAGACAAAAAAATCATAGTTTATTGTTACACAGGACAAACTGCCGGCCAAACTGTTGCAGGTTTAAAATTGCTAGGATATGATGCTGTATCACTAAATGGTGGTATGGGAACAAAAGCTAATGCTCCAAGTGGTTGGGGTAATAAGTCTTTCCCAGTTGTAAAATAAACTCTTAAATTAGACTTCTCAATACTATAAAATAATTAAATTAGGGCCAGCAGGTAACCTGCTGCCCCTAATTATTTAATTATATGTTTAATTCCTGAGTTGTTGTATCAATGATCTCAGCTGAATCTTTAACTTTTAACTCTCCAGTAGATGTAGAAAAGATATTCTTTTCGATAATAGCATCCATAACTGTTGACACCGCAAGCTCATCTACCCCATCTTTAATCTCCTTAAACCTTATAGATGCCTTCCTGCCTTGTGCAGTTAAAAAATTCATAACTAATGTTTTACTCATAAAACTCCCTCCTTAACTCTAGAATTACTCATTTACTATTAAGCTATCATTTTCTCTCATAACTTCAACATTAGGATTTTCTAAAAGATTTCCTAGTGCCTTTGCTACTGCAAATAAATCCTCATCCTTAGCTGTAGTTTTTACATTTGCAAATCTCTGGCTTTTGAATAGATCCTTCCCATTTTTGTCCTGACCTGCTAGGTACTTAACTACTAATGTACTTTTGATTCCTGTTGAATTTATCATTATTACCAACTCCTTTCATAAGGTAGATATGCATCCCCTAAATAATATCTACCTTTTTTGTTAGATATTTTTAGTGAATGAATTAGCCTTTGATTTTTGTATTTATATACGTTTTGTAGTATAATAACTAGTAGCACACAGATACTTTTCGTAATGTAGTAGCAAGAAAAGCATATAGTGTACAAAAATATACTATATATGTCCGGAGGTACTATAAATGTCAAAGATACAAGAAAGAACTTACAAATGCGGTATGGAGCTTACAATGGACGTAATAGGCGGAAAGTGGAAGACAGTTATTCTCTGGCATCTTAGAAATAGGACCCTTAGATTTAGCCAATTAAAAAGACGATTACATGGCATAACGCAAAAAATGCTTACCCAACAGTTACGTGAACTAGAGGAAGATGGTTTAATTGATAGAACTGTTTTTCCACAGGTTCCGCCAAAAGTTGAATATAATCTTACAGACTATGGCAAAAAAATTATACCTGTTCTTTATTCAATTTATTGTTGGGGAATACACTACGCTGAAGACTTTGATTTAGACTTAGACATAGACAAGCAGATACTAGAACAAATCTTAAACAGAGAACTTTAAATTAATAAGGGATTACCTCAAAATACTTTAATTTTGAAATAATCCCTAGTCTTTTATAGTCTATTTTCTAAATCATCATCAATAA
>JAYFRK010000238.1:0-7119 GCA_034925975.1 Clostridium sp. | reverse complement strand
TAAAAAATATTGAAAAATTAAAATTAAAATGTTATAATTTTTATTAAATCGAAACAAAGATGGATTATATAAGGTTAGGGGAGGCATACTTATGGAAAACACTAAAAAGTTTGTTGTTTCAGAAGATTATCATTCAAGTTTAGATTTAAGAAGAACTGAAATAGCAATAAAAAAGATAAAGGATTACTTCGAAAGAGAACTTGCATATAAATTAAATTTGACAAGAGTATCTGCACCATTATTTGTAAAGAAGACATCAGGGCTTAATGACGATTTAAATGGAACTGAAAGACCAGTAGCATTTGATGCTTTAGATATAAATAAAGAAGAAATACAGGTTGTACATTCACTTGCTAAGTGGAAAAGAATGGCTTTATACAGATATGGATTTGGACCAGGAGAAGGACTATATACTGATATGAATGCAATAAGACGTGATGAAGAGCTAGATAACATACATTCTTTATATGTAGATCAATGGGACTGGGAAAAAGTTATAAATAAAGAAGAAAGAACTATAGAAAAATTAAAGTCTACAGTTGAAGATATATATGAAGTATTTAAAGGTACTGAAGAATTTGTAAATTGTAAATATCCAGAGATTGATAAAATACTACCAGAAAAGATCACTTTTATTACATCTCAAGAATTAGAAGATATGTATCCAGATTTAACACCAAAAGAAAGAGAAAATAAGATAGCAAAAGATAAGGGAGCAGTGTTTCTAATGAAGATAGGAGATACACTAGTTTCTGGAGAAAAACATGATGGAAGAGCTCCAGATTATGATGATTGGGGATTAAACGGAGATATATTATTTTGGTACCCAGTTTTAAATTGTGCAGTAGAATTATCTTCTATGGGTATTAGAGTAGATAAAGATGCCTTACTATATCAGTTAGAAAAAGAAGGATGTATGGATAGAGTAGACTTAGAATTTCACAAAATGCTTTTAGAAGAAAAACTTCCTTATACAATGGGTGGAGGAATAGGGCAATCAAGAATTTGTATGTTCTTTTTAAGAAAAGCACATATAGGTGAAGTACAAGCATCTATTTGGTCAGAATCTGTTATGGAAGAGTGCGAAAAATTAGGAATTGATTTACTATAAATATAAGCAATATTATGCTTAAAGGAAAAGTCTTTCTGTAGTTTATCTGCAGGAAGGCTTTTTAAGTTTAATTAGTGAAAGTACACAAGATTTATGATTATCTATAGTAGGTATATTTTATTGTATAACTATAAATTCTGCTTATACTTTTATAATAAAGTATAATTTGTATTTTGTTTAATCTAGTATTAATATATAAAAGTAAATATGGAAAGTTTTAAATGAATGTAAAAATCAACATTCATTTAAAACAGAGTCATAATAATGTACATTATATAAGGGAGATGGATTTATGAATTGGTTAAAAGAAAAAGGACCAGGTATTGTATTAGTTTTAATTATTGCAGTTGCTGCTAGTTTTCTTGGAAAACTATTTCCTATAATTGGGGGAGCTGTTTTTGGAATAGTAATAGGACTTATCATTAACAATACTATAGGAAAACCAGATATATCAGTTCCGGGAATTACATTTACATCAAAGAAAATTCTTCAGTGGGCTATTATAGTGCTGGGAGCAGGACTTAGCTTGAAACAAGTATGGAAGACAGGGCTAGATTCATTTTCAGTTATGATATTTACTCTTACAGCAGCATTTTTATCAGCCTATATTTTAGGAAGAGCCATGAAAGTTGAAGGAAATATAAGAAATTTAATAGGGGTTGGAACGGCGATTTGCGGAGGATCTGCTATAGCTGCAATATCTCCTATTATAGAAGCTGACGAGATGGAGATAGCTTATTCAATTTCTACTATATTTTTATTTAATATTATTGCAGTATTAATATTTCCTCCATTAGGGCACCTTTTAGGTTTCTCTGATAAGGCCTTTGGACTTTGGGCAGGAACTGCAATAAATGATACCTCATCAGTGGTAGCAGCAGGCTATGCTTTTAGTAATGCAGCGGGTGCTTATGCAACAATTGTTAAGCTAACAAGGACTACTATGATAATACCTATATCAATTGTGTTTAGTATAATTACAGCAATAAAAAAGAAGAAGCAAATGAATGAGAGTGAAGCTAATGTAAATTACAATTTTAGCAAGATATTCCCTTGGTTTATATTATGGTTTTTAGTTGCCTCACTACTAAATACAATGGGATTATTTAGTGAGAATGTTGTAACTATTTTTAATAGCCTAGCAAAATTTATGATTGTCATGGCATTATCAGCTGTTGGACTTAGTGCAGACTTTAAGAAAATGCTTAAAACAGGGGTTAAGCCTATATTTTTAGGACTTTTTGTTTGGTTTATAGTTGCCATTGTAAGCATAATTGTTCAATATGCCACAGGGCAAATATAGTTATTTAAATTCTACCCTATAAAAAAATTTATAGTTCCTATTTAGGATTTTCATATAAGTAACTTAATGTGTATCGGTACAATTGACTATAGACTGATTTTGAAGAATAATATATATAGCTCATGAGTTATATAAAAGTTGTACGTACAATGTATTTGGTTATTATATGAGGAGGAATTAAATTGAATACTAGGTACGAATTAAATAAAAATTTAGCACAGATGTTAAAAAACGGAGTTATTATGGATGTTGTAAATCCAGAGCAAGCTAAAATAGCCGAAGAAGCTGGAGCAGTAGCTGTTATGGCATTAGAAAGGGTTCCTTCAGACATTAGAAAGCAGGGTGGAGTTGCTAGAATGTCAGATCCTAAGATGATAAAGGAAATTATAGATGCAGTGTCTATACCTGTAATGGCAAAAGTAAGAATAGGTCACTTTGTTGAAGCACAAATACTAGAATCTTTAGGGGTAGATTACATCGACGAAAGTGAAGTATTAACACCTGCTGATGATTCATTCCATATAAATAAAAAAGAATTTAATGTTCCTTTTGTTTGTGGAGCAAGAAATCTTGGAGAAGCCTTAAGAAGAATAGGAGAAGGAGCATCCATGATAAGAACAAAGGGGGAAGCTGGTACAGGAAATGTTGTTGAAGCTGTAAGACACATGAGAACAGTACAATCTGAAATAAGAAAACTTCAACTTGCACCTAAAGAAGAGCTTATGACAGCAGCTAAAGAAATGGGAGCACCATATGATTTGGTAGAATATGTTGCTAAAAATGGTAAGTTACCAGTTATAAATTTTGCAGCAGGCGGAATTGCAACTCCAGCAGATGCAGCACTTATGATGCAATTAGGATGTGATGGAGTGTTTGTTGGATCTGGAATATTTAAATCTTCAAATCCAGAAAAAAGAGCTAAAGCTATAGTTAAAGCTGTAACTTATTATAATGATCCTAAAGTTCTTGCAGAGGTTTCAGAGGATTTAGGAGAAGCTATGTACGGACTTGAAATAAACAAGCTAGATACAGAATTTGCAAACAGAGGATGGTAAAATGATTAAAGTTGGCGTTTTAGATTTGCAAGGATCTGTTATAGAACATATTAATATATTAAAAAAAATAGAGAATGTAGAGCCAGTTAGAGTTAAATATAAATCAGATATAGAAAAAATAGATGGATTGATAATTCCTGGAGGAGAAAGTACAACTATAGGAAAACTTTTAAGAGAATTTCAGTTGGAATCTATATTAAAAAGAAGGATAGAAAAAGGAATGCCAGTTTGGGGTACTTGTGCAGGTATGATTTTGCTGGCTGACAACATAGAAGGAAATGAAGAAGGGCATCTTAAAGTTATGGACATAACTGTTAAGAGAAATGCATACGGAAGACAGATTGATAGTTTTATAGTTGAAGGAAAAATTCCTGAAATTTCAGAGGAACCTATACCATTAGTATTTATAAGAGCACCTTATATAACAAAGGTAGGAGGAAATGTAGAAGTTTTAAAAAGTATAAATGATAATATAGTTGCTGCAAGGCAGAACAATATTTTTGTAACATCCTTTCATCCTGAACTTACAGAAAATGAGGCGGTTCATAGGTATTTTGTAGATAAGTTTTTTTAATATTGATAGGATAATGGTAAAAATATTAAATTACTATAATTTTATAAAAAATAATAAGCTGTGTGATTTTAGCTGATATAAATTATAGCCGTGGAATTTCCACGGCTATAATTATTTTTGAGCAGAGAGTAGAATGCTAATTTTAGTTCCTTTTTCAAGTTGACTTTCAACTATAATTTGTCCGTTATGTTTTCCTATAATCCACTTAGCAATAGATAATCCAAGTCCATTTCCACCAGTATTTTTTGCTCTTGCTTTATCCGCTCTATAAAATCTATTAAAAATATTAGGAAGATCTTCTTTAGGTATACCTATACCTGTGTCTTCAATTATAATAACTATATATTTTTTCTCTAGTTTTGTATTTAACTTAATAACTCCATTTTCAGGAGTGAATTTAACACTATTATCAATAAATACTCTTAATGCTTCTTTGAGAAGCTTTCTATCCGCTATAATTGAAACTTTCATATTAGATTCACATAGTATTTTATGTTTTTTATCTATAAGTCTAGTTTCTTTAACTATTTCATCTATTAGTTCATTTAGGTAAAATTCCTCTTTTTCAACCTTTTGAGAATGCTTATCTCCTCTAGCTAGAAATAGGAGGTTCTCAATTAAGTTCTTCATATTTTCAGATTCACTTTTAATAGCTGTTATGGATTCATCTAATACATTTTTATCGTTTTTGCCCCAACGGTCTAGCAAGTTAGCATATCCTTGTATTACTGAAATAGGAGTTCTTAATTCATGAGAAGCATCAGATACAAATTGATTTTGCTGCTCATAGGACTGTTGTATACGATCTATCATAGCATTAAAAGTTTCAGCAAGCTCCTTTAATTCATCCTTAGAACCACTTATGTTAAGCCTAGTATCTAAAGCTTCAACAGATATTTTTTTTACTGTTTTAGTCATATCTGAAATAGGAGATAACATTTTTTTACTGGTTTTTGAGCATATAACTATTATAATTATCAGAGATATAATATTTATAGTTAATAATATTATAAATAATGTCTGCAAGTAAAAGTTTTCTTGAATAAGATTTTTGGATAGCTGAACATAGTAAATTTTATTATTATCAGATACTTGATTGTTCAGTATCATAATGTCCCCTTCGGCATTAGTTATAATATTTAATGAATCAACATCTTTATAAAAAGAAATAAGATTTTTATCTTTTTGAGTTGAAAAGACTACATTTTTATCCTTATCAAATATAGTGAAATTAATATTATCAGACTTCACAATTTCATCTATTATACCATTGGGGATTTCAGACTTTTCTTTAATATATGTGATTATAATTTTATTGTTTTTTTCAACAATATTTTGTGATTGATTTATTAAAAAATATCTAAATCCAAATAAAATGCCAGTACTGATTGAAAAAATAAGTACTAAAAAAATTAGTGCATATATAACGGTCATTTTGAAAGTTATAGAAAATCTTAGCCTTTTTCCGAGGCTCCCAAAGGAGCCTTTTATTAGGTTCACTAAAAAATTTGTTATAAATTTAATTAAAAATGTAATTAAGTTTATGATTTTATGAGTTATTTTAAAGGTAAATTTCATATTATTCATGTTTTAAAAGATAACCCACCCCTCGAACTGTATGGATAAATTTTTGATTAAACTTTTCATCTATTTTAGTTCTTAAATATCTTATATACACGTCTACAACATTTGTGTCACCTATATAATCATATCCCCATACTTTCTCTAGAATTTTATCTCGTGTCAAAACAATGTTTTCATTTTCAATTAGATACTTTAATAAATCAAATTCACGCTTTGTTAATTCTATATTTTCACCCTCAAAAGTTACTGTATAGGTATCTAAATCTAGAGTTAATTTGTCCACTTGCATTAGATTTGTTTTCTTTTGAATATTGCTATGTCTTTTTAAGGCAACACGTATTCGGGCAAGGAGTTCCTCTATGGCAAAAGGTTTAGTCATATAGTCATCTGCACCTATATCTAGTCCAATAACCTTATCTGATATTTTATATTTAGCAGTTAACAATATAACAGGAATTTCAGAGGATTGGCGAAGCCTTCTTAAAACTTCCATTCCGTTAAGAGAAGGTAACATTACATCTAAAATGATTAACTGAAAATTGCCATTAAGAGCTTTTTCTAATCCTTCTCTACCATCATATGCCTGCTCAACTATATAACCTTCATATTTAAGCTCTAATTCTAAAAATCTAGAAATCTTTACTTCATCTTCGATTACAAGAATTTTCTCACCAGCCACTTTTATTTCCCCCTATGATTACAACTTATACTATATTTAATTATATATTATTTTACAAATAAAAGTAGATTTAAAAAATAACCTACACTTTAGGTATGTAGGTTATTTAAATGAGAAGTCTATTTCTGTTCAGATAATTCATTTTTTACATTGTTTACAGCAGAAGACATTTTATCAAAAATTATAGTTGCTTTTACATCTTCTCCGTCCATTTTTTCAAGTTTAATTTTATGATTAGTTACTAATGCAAGTAGTACTCCAGTTACAGCTAGAGGAAATGCTACTATAGTTGTTATACCAGCTACAGTTACAGGTACATTCATTACCACATTTTCTTTTTTCTTAACTATGAATCTAGTTTCGTTACCCTTTTTTACAAGTGATTTTAATTTTGGCATTATATCATTTTCACAACATACTTTTTTAGTGGTTTTAAGATTATGAGTTTTTTCGATATATACAAGAGCCTCTACTAAATCATAGTTAGTCTTTTCTAAAGCTTCCTTAGCATCATTATAGCTTACCCCAGTTCTTTCTCTTAATAAATCAATTTGATCTAAATTAATTGACATTTTTATTCCTCCATTTATATTAAATATATTAATTTACCTTATGCTATTATCATAGGACAGGAAAATTAAAGGAATCTTAGTTGAAGATTAAAATTAGATTAGAAAATTTACAATATGGTAGAATTTCTGCTATATTATATTGCTACCCTACTTTGCTCTGTTGTGATATTATAAAACTATTAAAAAGTAAAAGAAATAAGAAAGGAGGATGAATTTTGGGAGATATTGATTTTGTCCATTT
>JAYFRK010000501.1:0-3572 GCA_034925975.1 Clostridium sp. | reverse complement strand
TTTGTACTTGTGCTTTTCCTTCTTTTGCAAGTGTCATTGTGATTGCTGCTGTTGTTGTTGTCTTACCGTGGTCTACGTGACCAATTGTTCCTATGTTTACGTGTGGCTTTGTTCTTTCAAACTTTTGTCTTGCCATTTATTCTTCCTCCTCTTCATTATAAAATAAATTCATTTTAGTTAAGTTATGACCTTAATTAAATTAATTTCGTAAACTTGTCCTGGTGTGTTGTTAGTTATTTTAATTTCATGGAGCCCACGACCGGGCTTGAACCGACGACCTCCACCTTACCAAGGTGACGCTCTACCTCCTGAGCTACATGGGCATCTCATATTTGTGTCAATATATCTATAACCCTTAGCCCTAATATAGATAAGCACTATCTTTTAAAGCAAATCTATCTTATTCTTCTAAAAGTCCCTACACCAATTATTTATTTTACTATTTTCGTTTTTTTTTGTCAACAGCTTTTCATCTTTTTGTTTAGGCATTTTTCAAGCTTTCTTTTCACTCTTTGAAGAGCATTATCGATAGATTTTGAATGTCTATCTAAATCACAAGCTATTTCTTGATAAGATTTCCCCTGAAGATAAGAATTTAAAACTTCTAGCTCTAACTCTGATAAGGCTCCCTCTATTTCATCTTCTATCTTACTAACCTCTTCTCTGCTTATTACCAATTCTTCAGGATCTGATACCTTAACTGTAGATAATATATCAAGTAAAGTCCTATCTGATTCTTCATCATACACTGGTTTATTAAGAGATACATATGTATTTAGAGGTATATGCTTTTGTCTTGTAGCAGTCTTTATTGCTGTTATAATTTGTCTCGTAACGCATAGCTCTGCAAAAGCTTTAAAAGATGATAATTTGTCAGGTCTAAAATCTCTAATGGCTTTGTAAAGCCCTATCATACCTTCCTGATAAATATCTTCCTTGTCAGCTCCTATTAAAAAATAAGATTTTGCTTTGGCTTTTACAAAGTTTTTATATTTATTTATTAAGTATTCTTGAGCTTGTACATCGCCTAATTTAGCCTCTAAAGCTATTTCTTCATCAAGTCTCTCTTCGTTTTCTGCGTTTTCTTCGCTACAGCCTATCTTATTTATCAAAATATCCCCTCCACATATACATAACCCAAGATTAGATTATATCACATATTTGATTATACATTAATAGGAAATTTATAGTCAAGGAATTTCAACGACTTCTTCTAATTTTTTCAAGCTTTTCTAGTATATCCTTATCAATTCTATCTTCTACCAGCACTCTATCTGCAGTAGTACTTTTTTTTGTATTTATTCTTATTTTTTCATTTGTTACCTTAACTTCATTATAAAACTCTAGAGACGACATTCTAATAGCCCCTCTCTGGAATGCCACCTGTTGTTCTAGGGAGTCAGATGTTACAACACAAACTTCTGACTTTCTCCCTATTGAATTTACATACTTTTCTATAAAACTATCAGCTGTTTCTCCTTCTTTTGTAAAAACTACTATAACATTGTTAACTTTTTCTCTTTTTTCTATACTTCCTTTAACCATATGTGCATCAAAAACTATAAAAATTTTATATCCATTATATGCTGAATAGTTCTGCATAGCTTCGACAAGTTTTGTTCGAGCTGCTTCGAAACTATAGTCCTTGATTTTATTTAGCTCCGGCCAGCTATTTATTACATTATATCCATCTACAAATACAGTTCTCACGATTAAACTTATTCCATCTTTTGTTTTAGTACCTCATACATCATTATGCCGGCTGCTACAGATGCATTTAAAGATGTTATACTCCCTACCATAGGTATTTTTACCAGTGCATCACACTTTTCTTTAGTTAATTTTGAAATTCCCTTTCCTTCGCTTCCTATTACTAAAGCCACTGCTCCTGATAAACTTGCTTGAAAACAATAGCTTTCGCCGTCCATATCTGCCCCATACACCCATATTCCTTTTTCTTTTAACTCATCTATAACTGAATTTATATTAGATACTTTTGCTATTCTCATATATTCTATAGCACCTGCTGAAGTTTTGTATACAGTAGGAGTAATACCTACGTTTCTTCTTTTAGAAATTATAATTCCGTGGACTCCGCAAATTTCAGCAGTTCTTATTATAGCCCCTAAATTATGTGGATCTTCAATTTCATCTAATATTACAATAAAAGGTTTTTCTTCTTTTTCATTTGCATATTCTAATATCTCTTCAACTTCAAAGTACTTGTAAGGAGTTACAATTGCCATTACTCCTTGATGTGAGCCCGTTGAAGACATAGAATCTAATTTTTTTCTATCAACTTCTTTTACTACTATTCCTTTTTCTTTTGCTATAGCTAAAATCTTACTTATAGAACCAGTAGTGTCTCCTTTTGCTAATAATATATTCTCTATAGTCCTGTCACTTTTCAAAGCTTCTATTACTGCATTTCTTCCCTCTATTAAATCTTCTCTAACCTCATAATTTTCTTCATTAAAATCTCTTTTTGTGAATTCTTTTTTATTTTTAAAATTCTGCCTTTGAAAATCATTTTTCTTAAAATCCTTCATTCTAGATACCTCTTTCATTTTAAATTTATTTTAAAATCATCTATAAAATATTTCTATCCAGCTTACTACAAAATCTTATCATTTCATAAATAAAGTATAAGAAGCACTAGTAATCAGATAAAATGAATGTACACTTATTAAGTTTATATATTTGAGTATTTTTCTCTTACTTCTTTAATTTTTCCGCAAGTCATAGAACCTTCAGGACATGCACCAACATTACAATTTGGGCCTGCATTTTTAAATAAAATTGGAGCAACTTTTTTCACTTGTCTTAGCATTTCATCAGCTAAATTATGTATTTCCCATTGTGCCCTATTACAGCACCTATGTGCAAAAAAGTTCATTAAGCTTCTTGCATTCATTGTTACCATTATTTTTGTTTCACATGCATTTGGAAAAACATATCTAGCATCTTCTATAGCTTTCTTTTCAGCATTTAATTCTTTCATGCCTTGTTCTATATACTTTTTCTTTAGTATTTTCGTAATATCATCATAATTCTTTTGGCATTCTTCCATAGATTTAATAAATATTTTTCTTGCAATATCATCTTCCTCAATTTCTGGAGGAATTATGTATTCAAATTGATCTAACTTTACATATCTTTGGCTTTGCTGAGAATATGATGCTATCCTATGTCTTACTAGTTGGTGAGTCAAAGTTCTAGAAACTCCTTCCACCGCAAAAGTAAATGATACATGTTCAATAGGTGACATATGTCCATATGACATTAGTCTATTTAAAAATTTTTCTGTGTTTACTTCATCTAAGCCATCTAATATTTCATCTACTCCTACAGCACTGTAGCACAGCTTTGCCGCAGAAGCAATTACTTTATCTGGATTTGGAGTATATTCTATTAATCTAACTTTTATAGCCATTTTATTATCCCCTTTTAATTAATCATTTAATTCTATTACCATATTAAGTATTTCATTAAGCCTACTTACTTGCTCAGTTATATATAGAAAACCCACTAAAGCTTCAAATCCAGTTGCCATTCTATATTCCTGTACATCA
>JAYFRK010000389.1:0-9114 GCA_034925975.1 Clostridium sp. | reverse complement strand
CCAGATCCTGATTCTCCTCCACTAGTTGTAAATATAGTAACAGTTTGTCCAATATGCCTTGCTAATAATGCTGCGAAATCCATAGTGCAACTCTCCTTTTCTAAAATCATCTGAACTTCCTGTCTCTATATAATATTCAATATAAACTATATTTGTTACAAATAAAAAAATCACAACTAATAAAAGTCGTGATTTTTACTCTATTTTAATATTCTGCACTTATCACTAAATCATCTATTTTACATCTTAATACATTAGCTAAAACTACTATCTTCTGAAAGCTTGGATTTTTTTTATCTCCTCTTTCTAATTCCTCTAAATAAGATTTAGAAATTGATGTTTCGTATTTTGAATTTTTAGTAAGCTTCTCAATATCCTGGGCGGTATAACCTAAATTTAATCTAAATTCTCTGATCTTCTTTCCATTTAACATAATTAAGACCCCCTTATAAAATATATTGAGTTCTTTACAATATAATTATAATACTTTAATCTTCAAAAAAGTAGTATTTAATGATTTTTAACATCAATTTACTAACTTAACCTATACTTTATAAAATTAATTTTTATTTTACACATTTCAATAAAACGATTAAATCTTATAATTTCAATATCTGAAAACGATTTTTAATTGCTTATTCCCATGGATCTATATACTAAAAATTCCTTTTGACATTTAATTCCAGCGATGCTAGAATAATATTATTCAATTCCAATTATTTGAAATTATGTATTATTTGATTAAATTAATCCTATTGTACTATCCTAATTAATATTTTTATATCAATTGGAATTATTTTTATACAACCTATATATATTTAGAATATGCTTCTAGGGTAACTATGACCACTACTAGTAATAATGGCAATACGTATATTTACTTACTATTGTAATTACACTTTTAGAAGGCTTCTGTAGGTAATGGTTATGTATTGTCTTTATATATTATAAATATTTGAAAATTGGGAAGGGGGATAACCTTGAAAGAAAATATGAATAACCTATGGGCAGGATGGCAAAAAATGAATGATAATATGTTTGATTTATTTAATAAATCAATTTCTTCTTTTCAACCTAAACCAGCTCAAGTAGAAAAAAACAATGAAAATTTATTATCAAATCTTTCTGAAGAATTTATTAAACAACAAGAAGTTGCTCAGGAGTTCTCTAGAAAATTCTTGGAACTATACAATGAATGGATAAGGATGTATAATCCTGAAAAACTTTCAGAAGTGTTTCCTAAGAATTTAACAGGAGGCACTAATAAGTTTCTAGAATTATTCAATCAAATGAATTTATTAGATAAAAACCTAACTATGTTTCCATTTAACAGCTCTGAAGATTTTACTACAAAAATATCTAAACAATGGTATGATAATATGCAAAACTTAACAAAGCTTATTCCTAGCCAAACTGCTAAGGATTCTTTTGACAAACTAATAAACTCCTTTGATATATATAATAATCTTTATTCTTTTTGGAGCGATACTATGGCTTCTATGCCTAGTAAGCAGAATTCTGAAGCTTGGGATACATTCACTAAAAATGCTATAGATAATTATAAAAATTTTTCAACTAACTTTGCTGAAGTTTTCCTCCCTGAAGAGTTTAAAGCGTTTATTACAAACCCATTAGAGGACCTAATGGTTTATCAACAAACTATTCTAAACTTCTTTAGGCCTTGGTTAGAAGATTCAGGAGATCTTCAAAAAAATCTTATGTTATCTTTAAAAGGTGATAGAAATGCTTATATTAACTTTTTAAAAGAATGGGGAAATCTTTATAAAAACTCTTATTCTAAAGTCCTTAATATGCCAATGGTTGGTTCAAATCGTGTAATTGTAGAAAAAGCATTAAAAAATTTAGATACATTTATACAATATATAATTAATCTTAATGAATTTATAACCACACTTAACAACCTAAGCATTGAAAGTATGGAAAAATTAATGTCTCAGGTTGCTGATTTATCATCTGAAAATAAAGCTCCTGAAAGCTTTATGGAATTTTTTAAATTATGGTCTAATATTAATGAAAAATGCTTCCAAGAATTATTTGCTACAGAAAGTTTCGCTAATCTTATGAACAAAACAATTAGTGCTGGATATAAATTCAAAGTAGGTTTAGATGACTTAATTCAAGTTCAGTTATCATCTTTGCCTATACCGAATAGACGTGAATTAAACAGCTTTTAAAAAACAGTCTACGAATTAAGAAATAAGATAAAACGACAAGAAAAACAAATAGACGAGCTTAATGAAAAGCTTGAAGCTCTATTATCAAATGGAGGTGCAGATAAATAATGTTCCCTTTCATTAATGAATTGCAAAAAAGTGTTGACGAAACTCTGAATTTAAATAAAAAGCTTATCCAAGGTTTTAGTAATATGACATCTATTAAAGAAATTGACATCGCTATAACTCCAAAAGAATTAGTATATGAAGAAGATAAAATGAAAGTCTATCACTATACCCCAGTTGTAAAAAACCCACATAGTACTCCAGTATTAGTTAGCTATGCTCTTGTTAATAAACAATATATGCTTGATTTACAGCAAGACAGAAGCGTAGTTAAAAGCTGGCTAAATGCTGGTTTAGATGTATACATGATAGATTGGGGATATCCAGATCATATAGATAAATTTTTAACTATGGAAGATTACATTGATATATATTTAAATAATGCTGTAGACTTTGTTCGTAAACAACATAATTTAGATAAAATCAATCTGCTTGGTATCTGCCAAGGTGCTACTATGTCAGTTATATATACAGCTCTTAACCCTGAAAAAATTAAAAACTTAGTAACCTTAGTTATGCCTTTTGATTTCAGTACTAACGATGGATTACTATTTAGCTGGAGCCGCTCTATGGATATAGATACTATGATAGATTCATTTGCTGGTCTTGTTCCTGGAGATATGATGAATTATGGGTTTAATATGCTTAAGCCCTTCCAATTATCAGTGGATAAATATTTATCCTTTATGGACAAATTGGATGATAAAGAAGCTATTCTAGATTTTTTAAGAATGGAACAATGGATTTATGATAGTCCTGACCAAGCTGGTCCAATGTTATCTAAGTTTATTAAGGACTTATATCAAGGAAATAAACTTATGAACAATGAATTAAAAGTAGGAAGTCGTACTGTAAATGTTAATAACATAGATATGCCTGTACTTTGTATTCTTGCTCAGAAGGATCATCTAGTACCTCCAGCATCTACTAGACCTTTCTTAGATTGCATATCCAGCACCGATAAAACTCTACTAGAATTCCCTGTTGGACATATTGGTATATTTGTAAGCTCTAAAGCTCAAAAAGAAGTTGCTCCATCTATAGCTTCATGGCTTAAAGAACATGGGGATAAGGTTACTTCAAGACAAAGTAAACCTACCAAAAAGTCAAATTCCACTTCTAAAGAAAATTAAAGTGTTTATTTATTAAAGGAGGCTTTATGCCTCCTTTATAAATTTCTTAAAATTTTATTAATGCTTCCGTTAGTCGAACTACATTTTTCACAATTACAACAGCATTTGGTCATATGACATTATAATCCTGTAATACATATGGGCTTTTTTATAAATACTATAAAGAGGATTCTTAGCTTCAGATGGAGTTTCTTTTCTCCAACTGAAGCTTAGAATCCCTTATCTAGGGACGTAGCAGCCGTTATCTCCCACTTTAGAAGTGGGAGTATTACGGATGGTAGTCATCAGATAAACAGAGTTTTAAACTTCAGGTAAATTGAGAAGGTACTGGAGGTATGTATATGACAGTCATAAGCAAACTAAATCAAACTCTTGAAATGTTAAAAGGGGCTGAATCTAACTGCAGAACATTTTCTTTAGACACAAATGATCAAAATGCACAACAAATGTTTGAACAATTGGCACAGAACATAAATCAATGTGTCACTACATTACAAAGCCGAATAAACTTTGTAATGGCAGAAGAACCTCAATATCAGCCTCAAAAATTAAGAACTCCTGTTCAAAACTTAGAACATAAGTAGCAATATAAGCATCCTAATACCGAATAGTATCAGGGTGCTTATATTATAACTTAATTGGGTCATATTTTTTTAAATAATTTTCAATATTTTGCTTATCTTCTATACTAGAATATACTGATAACATTCCATAACCTGGCTTAACCTCTTTTATAGGTTTGTATACCATAGCAATGGCTGTAAATGTGGCAAACATGATAGCCCCTATGGCAAAACATAACACAGTTGTTACTATACTACCTCCTGCAGATACAGAGTTAAGTACAGGTAGATGTATTTTTCCTTTTCCCTGTAATGCACCCAAAACTATTCCTAATACTCCCCCCATAATTGCAGCCGTTAGTGTATATGAACCTTCCTTTGGCATGAAAATATATGCATCGTATACTTCCTGTATATAATTTTCTGTAAGTGTTTTACTGCTTAAGTTTGTAATATTATTGTTCATTAACTCATCTATAGCTTTTTGCATTGTCTTTTTGTCTTCAAAAAACCTAATAGTTCTATAACTAAACCTGGGCAAGTTTTCAAGTCTCTGTTTCATTTGCTGCTGAAATTGCTGCTCTTTTTCCATATCCTCTTGCCGTATTTCATCTCTATTTTTATTCTTCATGTTTATTATTCCTTTCTACTATCTAGAATTTCATCTAGCTTAACTTGAACTTTACTACTTATATTATCTTCAGAACCTATAATCCATCCATGATTATATATCTGTCCTTGTGCATAATTTTCCATTGGCTTAACTGTAAGAAGATATCTTCTTACAGAGTCGGCAATATTGTCTTTTTCAACTAATATCATTGGTCCATATTTGCCTTTATGGGATAACGCTGAGGCTGCTATAGCACTTTGCCATTCACCAGGGTTTGCAAATATAAAATTATGTCCTGCCTCTGAAATTCCCCAACCAAAATCACGTGGTCTTTTGCTAAGCCACCACCCAAAATTTTTGCCTACATCTTTATATCCTGCAAATCCTACAGACTGACTATATATATCCTCTCCTCCAGGTATTTTTTGCACAACCCCATATTGTAAAAGTTGTTTTTTAACGTCACTAGATATAGAGTTTTCGCCACCTAATAAATATATATATGCACCACCGTGTCTTAAATTTAATGCATCTTTTGTACTTTTAGGGATTTCATTTCTTGAAACAAATAAAAATCCATCATCAGCATGTGCAGTCCATGCAGACTGAACCAATGCATAATTTGGAATTTCTATAGGTGCTACAATAACAGCATCTTTATGATCCCCTTTAACAGCAGATAGATAATCATCTATTTTTTTCCCTAATTCAAAGAGATCTTTTCCCTGCAAATGTCTAAATGCAATATTTCCTTTATTTAACTGACTTTTTACTTTCTCACCAATATCACCAATTAAAATTGCTTTTCTGTTTCTATCTACAAATATACCCTGAGGATCTAACCTCTTAATTTCATTTAAAGTAACCTGTGGAACATTATCCTTTTCCACATATAAGATTGGTGCATTTATAGGATAATTAATAATCCTAGAGGCTAAAATAGCCTCTTCTTTTCTATCTCCTCTAACTAATATAACAGCATTTGGTTTATCATCTTTGAATATTGCTGGATAAGATATTTGAGATATGGCCACCGCCGTTTCATAAAAATCTTTACCATAAACTCTAGTTGTGTTTCCAGTTACCATTGGTCTTTGGAAATTTTCACTAACATTTTTGGATTTTACATAGTAACTAGGCTGAAAAAAAATTATAAAGTATAATATTATAATTGCTACTAATCCTTCAACAATTAAAGTAAATCTATACTTTTTCCTTAACCATTCTCCTGTAATCAATTATCTTCCTCCTTATACAGTACCCATTTTCTTACCGTATTTAACTAGCTGCCAGTTTGGGATATAGGCTATAATTCCTCCTATCAAAGTAGATAGCTGCATAAATCCCCACCACAATATACAATCCGCGCTTGGCATTCTTGGGGCATAAACCATGCTTAACCACCATATACTAATAGCCATACCGATGAATACTGAAGTTATAGAAACAAATACAACTAATACCGACTCCTTCTTTGCATGTTTATAAGACAAGTTTTTTACTTCCATAAAAATGGTAGGCATAAAAATATATAAATTTAGCACAAATGCTACTATATATAAAAATACCATTATTAAAACCATTGGATTTCCCAACAGGAATATTCCGCTTTTTTCTGGTATAGACGCTAATGGCAATCCCCCACTGAACATTAAAAATGCTATACTTATCATAATAGATGCAACAAATGATAATCCCATCACTGTAGTAACTAAAGCTTGCTTCCATAAGGGCCTCATCCATATAAGTTTTTTATTCATCTTAATCCAAGGGGAATTTACATATGAAATTATATATATCCACAACCCTATAGGACCTAATATTAATACAGTTAATATCCAAATCAACTTAGTTAATGTGGACAAACTTCTCCTTCTTAAAAATAAGTGCAGAGTAATCCACAATGCCCCACACAATGAAATTGCCATAGAAATTATAGATAATAATTCAATTCCGCTTACGCCTTGTTTGCCCATGGTTTCATAGGGTTCTATTTCTTGAATATAGTCTACTCTTCCTTGGATTGAGAAATCTAAAATGCTGTTATCTCCTATAACCCAAACACTATTATATGGCCCTTCATCAGGAGTAACCCAATAGTTAGGCTTTACTCTCCAGAGATAGTTTTCAGTAGAAGGAGATAATCTATTGCTGTCAGTCCATAAAATAGGTCCTGCTTTGCCTTTTACAGCTAATTGAGAAGCTATTAGTGCAAGCATTGGATTTTCTTTTGTACATAGAATATAATTATGTCCAACATCTCTTTTTTCTCTATCAGAATTCCAGCCTACTAAATCTTCTTTGTTATTAAGTTTTGCAAATTTAATAGCCATTTCTTCAGGGTTAGCTGCAGATATTCTTTCTTTTTTCAATTTAAATCCATTTAATACTTTATCTCCATCTAATTTTTTATTCGCCACAATATAGACTTTTTTTAGTTTATTCTTTTGCAAAATCTCTTTTGAAGCACTATATAGATTATTCTCCTTATTAACATATAGTAGAACTCCACCTTGATTTACAATCCATGTTGCAACCGGTATAGACATCAAGGGATCTTCATCACTAACAAGAAATCCGTATTTTTGCTCTTGAGTTACTGACGGAAAGTTGTTCACAATTTTCTCTAATTCTTCAGTACCAGAATAAGGTATATATGTTGAATAAAGTCCACTGTCACTTAATTTTAATTTTATATTATCTACACTATTTCCAAATACTAATAACTGTACTCCTTTTAGCTCAGGAATTCCTGTTGGTCTAGCACTTTTTATGTAATCCATAGTTTCAATAGATATATCTTCTCTTACATTAATTACTATACTTCTATAAGGCTTTACTAATTGGATAAGGCTCAAAACATCTTGCCATCTATCTGATTGTACTAATATGATAGCTTGAACTTTACTTCCACTATCTAATGGTGGGTACAATATCTTTGATATTTGTGCAGAAATTTCCTCTGATGTATTTCCAGCTACTCTTGTAGTATTAGCTGTATTTAGATGAATTCTCTGTCCTTGTGATTCTGATTTACTAGGAAATAGCGTTTCTCTGGCTATGGACAAGGGCCCTAATGTTAAAACAACACACAGTACAGTAGCTAATATTACAGATATCCTCTTCATATTTAGCCTCCTAAACTTATTAGCTTTTATATTTACATTTAGTTAAGATAATTAGTCTATTTACACTACTAATATGCTCACTTAAATGATTTTTAATGTATAAAAGTCTCTTAATATAAAAAAATCCTTTTCAGACTTACACACATTTTTTGCTAATTAATATAATGTTATTGTAGCTATACTTAAAGAGGTGAATACTGTGTATCAAAATTTTATTCCATATCCCGACCCAATGTATATACCAGGAGCAAGATTACCTATGCCTGAATTTGAAAAAATGGAATTAGCAAGGGCCTACGTTCCTGATCAACCATATGTAGGAATATTCCCGGTGGAAGAAGCAATTTATAAAGGTACTGTATTTCCTAATCTTCATGCTGCTTTCCCTCCACCAATAGGACCATTTGATAATAGGAGGCGTTAGTTATGGATGGAATGTTACATGATAAGTTATCAAGATCAGAATTACTAAAAAAGATTAGAGAATACGAATTTGCTGCAGTAGACTTAAATCTATATTTGGATAATCATCCAAACAACGGAAAGGCCGTAGAAAATTATAATGCAATCTCTAAAGAACTTATGTCGTTAAAAAGGTTATATGAAATGAAATTTGGAGTTTTGACTAACTTTGGATATGCTCAAAGTCAATGTCCTTGGACCTGGGTAGACGAACCTTGGCCTTGGGAAAGCGGAGAATAGATTAGAGGGGAGCGTATATGCATGTGGGTTTATGAAAAAAAACTGGAATACCCTGTTAAAATTAAATGTAAAGATATAAAAATGGCTAAATTTTTAATGGCTCAGTTTGGCGGTCCAGACGGAGAATTGAGTGCTGCCATAAGATACTTGAGTCAACGTTATTCAATGCCAACTGGCAAAACCAAGGGCCTACTTACTGACATCGGAACAGAAGAATTAGCTCACGTAGAAATTATTTCTACAATGGTTTATCAACTTACAAAGGATGCTACTCCTGATGAATTAAAAGAAGCTGGGTTAGGTGGATATTATACTCAACACGATAATGCAATTTACCCAGCAGATGCCAATGGAATTCCTTGGACAGCGTCTTATATACAATCAATAGGAGATCCTATTACTGATTTACATGAAGATATGGCTGCTGAACAAAAGGCTAAAACAACTTATGAACATTTAATTAAGTTAGCAGATGATGCTGATGTAAAAGATGTTCTAAAGTTCCTATGGGCAAGAGAAATTGTTCACTTTCAACGCTTTGGTGAAGCATTAGTGTCTGTTCAAGATCATATGGCTAGTAAAAAATACTATTAATAATCCGTAATATAATCAAAAAAATTAAAGGCCTAAGAGCCTTTAATTTTTTTGATTATGCTTTTTCTTCCCACCAGCCAA
>JAYFRK010000346.1:0-2500 GCA_034925975.1 Clostridium sp. | reverse complement strand
AAGCCTATATACATATTATAACTACTCCATCTATACTCTTCTGGTCTCTCAACCAGCTTAGCTCTAACAGGATTGAGATGTATGTACTTACTTGCTTGCAAAAGGTAATTATCATCATCTATAACTTCAGCAGCATATCTTCCTTGAAACAGATGTCCTATGTAATTATATTTTTTGTTAAAGCTCATAGCGTATATAAAATTTATTCTGCCGATTAAACGCCCAATATGTATATCCTCTGTTTTTACTTGGAGGTGAACATGATTTGTCATAAGGCAATAGCTAATTATCTTATACTTATCACTATAATATTTTACTGCTTCTTCTATACAATGCAAATACATTTTATAGTCACTTTCTTCTTTAAAAATACTTTCCTTTCGATTTCCCCTAGCTGTTACATGATAGATTAATTCTGGATACCATATACGATTTTTTCTCGGCATATTTTCACTCCTAACATAAATATATGGTAAATTGTATCCAAATTATGAAATTATAAACGCGGGACAGTCCTCTGAAAAAATTTTTCATGAACTGTCCCCGCTTTATCCACGCTTTATATATTTCTTTTATACCAATTCCAAGCCGTTTCTATTATAGTTTCAAGAGAATTATATTTTGGCTTCCATCCTAATTCTGCTTTAGCTTTTTTGCTAGAAGCTATTAATATTGCTGGATCTCCAGCCCTTCTTTCAGTAGTTTCAGCCTTAATGTTGCATCCTGTAACACTCCTTGCCATATCTATAACTTCTTTTACTGAAAAGCCCTGTCCATTTCCTAAATTATAAATTTTACTATCTCCGCCGTTCTTAAGTCTATCTAGGGCAAGAATATGTGCAGCAGCTAAATCTGTTACATGAATATAATCTCTTACACATGTACCATCTTCAGTATCGTAATCATCTCCAAAAATCATTATCTTTTCTCTCTCTCCTAATGCAACTTGAAGTGTTATAGGAATTAAATGAGTTTCTGGAGTATGCTTTTCTCCAATTTTTCCGCTTATATGTGCACCAGCAGCATTAAAATATCTCAGTATTGTATACTTTATACCATAAGCAGCATCACACCACTTTAATATTTTTTCTACAGAAAGTTTCGACTCCCCATAAGGATTAGTTGGATAAGTACTATCTTCTTCTTGAATAGGAATATTTTTAGGTTCTCCATAAATAGCTGCAGTAGAAGAAAAAACTATATATTTAACATTATGTTTTTTCATTGCCTTTAACAAATTAATAGTAGAATATATATTATTTTCAAAGTACTTCAATGGATCCTCAACACTTTCTCCCACTAATGAATAAGCTGCAAAATCGATAACTGAATCTATATTATTTTCAGTAAATATTATGTCTAAGATTTTGCTATCTCTTAAATCTCCTTTATAAAACTTTCCACCTAAAACTGCTTTTTTATGTCCTTTTTCAAGGTTGTCTAAAATTATAACCTCTTTTTTATTCTCTAAGAGTTCAGCTACAGTATGACTTCCTATATAACCTGCACCGCCACAAACTAAAACCGCCATATATTTTCCCCCTGTACAATCTTTAAAATTTTTAATCTTATCTTCTATAAGATATATGCTATTAGTTGCAGGGACAGTCCCCCGGGAAAAAATTCCAGTGGCCTATCCCCGCTTAAATGCATTAAATACTTTCTAGCGGAAAAAATACTAGTGAATTATATTGTTAAAGGAGAGAATCTACAATGGCTAAGAAAGGCATGAAACGCCCTGACGAAGATGAATTTAGACAAAAACCAAAGAAAAAGAAACCACCAAAAGATGACCCACGTCAAGTCCCAGAAGTCAAATAAAGCTAAGAGGCTGTTGATAAATTTATCAACAGCCTCTTATCTTTATTTTATTAATTTTCTACATAAATTTTACTTGCAATTTCCTTACTTAAACCATTTCCCTTTTCACTTTTTATCTCTTTATTTATTAAAATATAATATGTTTCTCCTTCTTTCAGCTCATTTTTTAAACTTAAAACTACTTTATTTTTATTGTCAGTATTTAAGCTTGCTGAAATCCTCTCACCAGTCTTTGAGTCTATAATTTCTATATTCTTATCATTTACTGTTTCTTTATTTAAGCTATTATTAAAAGTTATAGTAATGTTTTTATCAGACTTTTTCTTAATAATATCTTTTAAGCTTTTATTTCCAGGGTAATAAAGTGCAACTTTTTTATTAACGTCTTCTTGAGAATACTTTACCCATCCATTTTCACTGCCAACATATATATTTTCACTTTTTACATTGTTTAATATATAGTCATAAGCTTCCCAATTTTCATCTTTTCGGGCTTCATTAAGGTCAATATAAAAGGTCTTATCGTTTATTTTAACCTTTGCATATCCTATTTTATTACTTAGTGCTTCTATTTTATCTTCTTTTCCAGTACATGAAAAGAAGAGTCTAGCTACTGCCAGAGAATCAACCTTATCATCCTTTACTGGAAAATCTGGAGTTATTCCTATGTGATTAATAG
>JAYFRK010000315.1:0-2042 GCA_034925975.1 Clostridium sp. | reverse complement strand
TCCAAAAATAAAAAAGACTTGCATTTTTGCAAATCTTCTTATGTTCTATTTTTTAGTGTATCTTTGATTTTTTCTTTTTTAGTTTTAATATCAAATTGTTCTGAGTACAATGTTTACAGGATGAATTATTAGAATTTTATATATACCATGTGAAGGTAAATAAATAAAAATATAGAATTATATAATAAAGATTATTTTTAAGGAGTAAGGAGTGAGAAGTAATGATTAAAAAATCTAAAATAATTGTATTAAGTATACTGAGTATAAGTTTATTATTTACATCATGTAGTGGACAATCAGAAAAATCAACTAATAGCAATGAAACTAACACTACCAAAGTTACTGCTAAAGAATCAACTAAAACTACTAATGAATCCAAAACCTTTGATAAAGTTAAGTTCAATAAGTTTATGGATGATACTGATAGCATATTACACAAAATAGATGAATTAGTAAACACCACTGATCCTAGTAAATTATCATCAGTTAATGCAGCAATAGAAAAGGTATCTAGTATAAATGATGAGATATTCGCATTGAAAATACCTGATGATCCTACGGGAACAATGAATCCATACGAATTACAATCCTACCTAAGTGCTTATAATTTGGACTTCAGAGCATTACTTATTAATAAACAATGTAAGTTAACTAATAAACCAACTGATATTAATCCTGTAAATATGAGTACTGCAATGAATAATGATAGAGATTTGTATGCTAAACTATTAGCTAAATATAGAGAAATATGTAAATAAAAGAACCTAGTGATAATTAATATCACTAGGTTTTTATATCATTAGTACAAAATAGATGCAAAGATTAATTAAACTACACTCCAATATCTTTTCTCTTCGTTTTCATTGACGGGGTGTGGTTTGAATTAATATTTTTTTATAACTCTTTATATATGCACTTCTCCATTATCCCGCAGCCCATATTTCTATTTCAATTTTTATTGCTTCCAAACCCAAAGCATTTACATAAGCAATTGTCATAGAAGGAGGGATTTCGCCGAAAAAATCACAATATATCTTATCGAAATAATCCCAATCAATTTCTTCTTTCGACCATATATTTACTTTTATAACATTGTCCGGCCCCAAATCTACACTCTTAAGTAGATTTGATATATTTATAAATATATTCTTTACTTGTTGACTAAACGCTTCAGGAATATTTCCATCTAGATCTGCTCCAATTTGTCCTGAAAACGTATAAAAGGTTGAATTGGGCTTTATTTTTGTTATATGGGTATAATTCCCCACCGCTTTGCTTATTCTTCCTGATGAAGATAATCTTGTAACTACATTGTTATTCATTTGATAACATCCTTTCTCTATTGGATAAATAATTTCTAACACTATATATCATCAACAATATACAGTTACCCACTGCTAGAAATTTATCTATCAAAAACAGAGATGGAATTCTCGTTGTTTTTTATATTGCTCTTAATTAAAACCAATCTCATTCCCGCACCCCCTTTCGAATAATTATATGAGTCACCAAAGATCTAGTCAAGTATTCATTTACAAAATTGGTAAATGGAGTTGTGTTTTCACGATCAAGATCAAGGGCTATTTCAGCAGGTACTTAGTGTATTGCTATGAAAGCTTATTAACTAATTATTCTAAATAAAATTTCAAAAAACCTTAACGCAAAAATGCAGCACCCGCTTGGGTACTGCATTTTTCAAATACTATTCTACATATGAAAAAGCTACATCCTCATTAGTCTATTACCAACAAAAATATAGCTTAGAACTTGGTGCGCCCAACAGGAGTCGAACCTGCGACCTCCGGATTCGAAGTCCGTAACTCTATCCAACTGAGCTATGAGCGCAGAAATAATACAAAAAATGAAAAATGGAGCGGGTAAGGGGAATCGAACCCCTGTGTTCAGCTTGGAAGGCTGACGTTCTACCATTGAACCATACCCGCATAATAATAACAATATTTAAATTTGGTGCAGGTGAAGGGAGTCGAACCCCCACGCCAAAGGCGCTAGATCCTAAGTCTAGTGCGTCTGCCAATTCCGCC
>JAYFRK010000028.1:0-2672 GCA_034925975.1 Clostridium sp. | reverse complement strand
AGTAATCTTACATGCCGCTATTTTGTCGCAGTTTACTTATATTGTGTGAAGTCTCTATTTGCTAATTCTAGGTAAATAAATGTTAAAAGCCCTTTACAAAGCCATATTTTGCATTTAGTAATGCTAAAATTACAATAAAGTGCAAAGAGAAAATTTATTTAAGTGAGGGGTAATATAAATGAAAGAAGTTATTCCAAAATTAAAAAAGATAAAATTTTCAAAGTTCAAAAAGCTGTTGTTTACAGTAAAAGCAAAATATAAAAAAGAAACTAAAAACGATAAAGAGTATAGAAAAATAAAAAGTAGGGGTATATTTGGAAACATTGGAATAAAGATAATTATCCAAATCACAATTCTAGTTATAGTGATATGTTGTACATTAGGGTCAATAGCTTATTATAATTCATCAAAAGCTTTAAAAGATAGTATAAGTACAACTTTTCAAAATAGAGCTGAGGATGGGTCAAAAATAGTAGCTGCTATGATAGAAAAAGAGATTAAATCTTTAAATGTGCTTGCTACAAGGCCAGATATCCAATCTATGGATTTTAATATTCAAAAACCTGTTTTAATAACTGAGGCAGAGAGAATGGATTATATAAAGCTCAGTATCTTAGATAACAGCGGAATTGTTCATTTTACCAATGGCATAAATAATAAAGTTGATTTATCTTCAGAAAGCAAAAATATAAAATATCTGAAAAATGCTATGTTAGGTAAAGCTAGCATTTCTGATCCAATAAAAACTATAGATGGAGAAAATATTCTTTCTATAGCAGCTCCAATAAAAAGCAATTCAGGTGAAATATTAGGAGTTATTCTTGCCGATTTCAGTTTATCTAAGCTAAATGTAATAGTCCAAAAGACAAAAGTAGGAGAGGAAGGTTTTGCTTTTATTATAAATAGTGAAGGCACCAAAGTTGCTCATAAAGATATGAATTTAGTATTAGAAAAGGATAATGATATTCAAAGAGCTAAAAAAGATAATAGCCTAAAAAAGTTATCAGAGATAGAAATGAAAATGGCCAATAAAGAATACGGATATGATACATATTCTAAGGATGAAAGAAGTATGATAATATCCTATGCACCAGTGCCTAATACGGATTGGTCTCTAGCCTTAGTACTTCCAAAGGGTGAGGTGTTTAAGGAAGTAAATCATTTGAGAAAAGATGTTGTATTAGCTACAGCAGGGTTTATAATCTTAGGAATTATTATGAGTATTGCATTTGCAAAGGATATAAAGAATCCACTTATTAAAATGGAGAATTATGCTAGGAAGCTGGCTGAGAGAAATTTATCTCATAGAATATCTATAGAAAGAAAAGATGAATTTGCAAAGACGGCTATAGCTTTAAATACAGGAGTAGATAAACTTCAAAAGGCAATAGAAATTGTAAAAGAGGAAAGCAATAAAGCCTTTATTTCTGCAGAAAATACACATAAAATGATAAATGAAGTTAATTTACTTCTGCAGCAGGCACAAGCAGCTTCTCAGGAAATAAGTGCTGGTATGGAAAGTTCAAATTTTGCTGTTAGGGATATAATCCAAAAAACTGGGAGTGTAAAATTTGAAGTTAGTAATGCACTTATAAATATAAAAAATGGATTTGAAGCTGCTAAAAAAATAAAAGAAAAATCTAATAGTATCAAAGATAAAACTTATGAATCAAAAGATAGGATAGTAAACATATATAACACTTCTAAAGAAAGACTAGAAAAATCTATTAATGATGCTAAAGTAGTTAATGAAGTATCAAAAATGGCAGAAAGCATCCTTTCTATATCTAAACAAACTAATTTATTAGCATTAAATGCAGCCATAGAAGCTGCTAGAGCTGGAGAAAATGGAAGAGGTTTTGCAGTAGTTGCGCAAGAGATAAGAAAACTTGCTGAAGAAGCCTCAATGACTGTAGGAGATATTCAAGTGTTAGTAAAAAAAGTTTTGTATTCAGTGGATGAACTGGCAGAGTCATCAGAAAATATGCTAAATACTTTAGAAAAAGAAACAATTAAAGATTATGATGAATTTATTAATATAGGCGAAGAATACAAAAAAGATGGAGATAGCATAAAAAATATTATTGAAAAATTTACCTATACTACAGATACCGTATCAATTTCTATAGAAGACATAGTAAATAATATGAATGAGATAGGCATGTCTATGGATGAAGCAGCTAGTGCTTCTTTTAAAATAGGAGAGAGTATAGGAGAAATCAGTTATAAAAACGAATCTATAACAAAAGAATCAAAGGAAAATTCGGCTAGTTCCTATAATTTATTAGCATACATGAATAAGTTTACAACTGTAGAAAATTAAATAGTGATGTTTATTATAAACAGAGTTCTTGGCTTCAGTTGGAGAAAAAAACTCCATCTGAAGTAAAGAATCCTCTTTATACATTAGTATAGACTAAAAGACAAGAAAAAGGCTAATTCCTTTATTTGCTTTAATATATAAATATAAAATGCAAATAATATTTATATAAAATATTATACCAAAGAAAAGATTTGGAGGTGTTAGTCATGTATATAGATTTCACATATGCCCATGTAATAACAGACTTAGTGAAAGATCATGAAGATAATGTGGTAGGGTATAAATTAGAAAATGGAGAAGTGATTTCAAAAGGAGAAGCTGTTGACTTATCTAAGCAGGGAGCATTAAA
>JAYFRK010000280.1:0-2684 GCA_034925975.1 Clostridium sp. | reverse complement strand
GTACAAAAGATTTGTATACATTAGTAGGAGAACCTTTAAGTCCAATTTGTGTTGGATCAATTACTAGATCATTTATACCCCAAACCACTATTTCATCTACATCAGGTGCATAAGCCTTAAAAATACCTTTTACGCTTGGATATCTTGGCACATTTAATTCCTTAATAGCTGTTAAAAGTACAGGTAACTTAGATTCTATTACATAGTCTCCTGTTTCTGTGAATCTTGTAACTGTTACCCTATCTTCTCCTACCTTAATTTCTTTTGCGTAAGTTATTTGTGGAACATTTAAAAATTCAGCTATTTCAGGACCAACTTGTGCTGTATCCCCATCAATAGCCTGTCTTCCACAAAGAATAATGTCATAATTTCCAACCTTTTCAATAGCTGCAGCAAGTACTGTGGCAGTTGCCCAAGTATCAGAACCACCAAAGGCTCTATCACTAACAAGAATTGCTTCATCAGCTCCCATTGCAAGAGCTTCTCTTAAGGCTTCTTTTGCTTGAGGAGGTCCCATACTTACTACAGTAACCTTCCCGCCTTTTTCATCTTTTATTGTAAGAGCTGCCTCAAGGGCATTTTTATCATCTGGATTTATAATACTTGGCACACCATCTCTTATAAGTGTTCCTGTCTCTTGATTAATTCTAACTTCGTTTGTATCTGGAACCTGCTTTAAGCATACAATTATATTCATCTCTTTCCCTCCTAGCTTAATACTGCTCTTGAAATTACTAGCTTGTGAATTTCAGAAGTACCTTCATAAATTTCAGTAATCTTTGCATCACGATACATTCTTTCTAATGGATAGTCCTTCATATAGCCATATCCTCCATGAACTTGTAATGCAAGGTTTGTAACAAATCTAGCTGTTTCTGCTGCATTTATTTTAGCCATAGCTGCTTCCTTAGTATGAGGCTGTCCTGTTGCTTTTAAGTGTGCTGCATAGTAAACTAGCCATCTAGCTGCTTCAATCTTAGTTGCCATATCAGATATATACCAAGTAAGACCTTGAAGAGCTGTAAGCGGTTTTCCAAACTGAACTCTTTCCTTCATATACTTAACACTTTCCTCTAAAGCACCTTCAGCAATTCCAAGAGCCTGGGCAGCAACACCAATTCTTGCACCATCAAGAGCTGTCATAGCCATCATAAAGCCTTTTCCTTCTTTACCAACAAGATTTTCCTTTGGAACACGACAGTTATCAAAAATAAGCTCTACAGTCTCTGAACCATGGATACCCATTTTTTCTTCAATCTTTCCTATAGTAAATCCTGGAGTCCCTTTTTCCACAAGAATACAAGATAAGCCTTTAAGTCCTTTAGTAGGATCTGTTAATGCAAAAATAAGTAAATGTTGCGCCTGTCCTCCACCAGAGATAAAGCATTTAGTTCCATTAAGAACATATTCATCTCCATCTAAAATAGCTGTTGTCTTAGCAGCACCTGCATCTGAACCTGCATTAGGCTCTGTTAAAGCAAAAGCTCCAAGGCATCCTCCACTTGTTACCTGTGATAGGTATTTCTGTTTCTGTTCTTCAGTCCCAAACTTTTGAAGGACTTGAGCAAAAATAGTGTGTATAGAAAGTATAGCTGCTGTAGCTCCACATTTTTTAGCAATTTCAGAAACAACTATAACCTTATCAATATCATTTCCACCAGAACCGCCGTATTCTACAGGTGTGCCAATTCCGGTAAAACCTATTTTAGTCATCTTATCAAATGTTTCCCTTGGGAATCTTCCTGTTTTATCAATTTCTGCTGCAATTGGTCCAACTTCATTCTCAGCGAATTCTCTTGCAACCTTCTGTAGCATCAGTTGCGCATCTGTAAATTTAAAATCCATATTAAATCCCCCTTGTTTTCTAATTATAGATAAGAGCTCCCATGACTATGGAAGCCCTTCATTTTACTGAAATTTTTACTCCCACTCCCACATTTTATTTAGCTAATAAAGATTTAAAATGATAGTCCCATTTTTTCATCTTTAAATATTCTTTCATCCATTAACTTTAAGTCTTCTGCTATTAATGGTTTAAACTCCATGTTTGCAAGTATATCTTTTTCTAAATCCACTCCTGGAGCAATTTCAACTAGCATAATGCCTTTTTCAGTTAATTTAAATACAGCTCTTTCTGTAATATAATAAACTTGTTGTCCACTTTCATTTGCATATTCAGCTGAAAAAGTTACTTGCTCTAATTCTTTCTTAAACTTTATACCTTTTCCATCTTTTATGATATTAAGTTTTCCATCTTTAATTTCCATCTCCATTTTTCCTGCTTTAAAAGTTCCTGTGAAACAAACCTTTTTAGCATTTTGAGAAATATTTATAAATCCGCCTGGTCCTACAACTCTTCCTGCAAACTTGGAAACATTAACATTACCCATAGGGTCAATTTCAGCAGCTCCTAGGAATGACATGTCTATTCCGCCGCCATCATAAATGTCGAATATATCTGGTTGCTTGTATATGGATTCAGGATTTACTGTACCGCCAATACCAAGTCCTCCTGTAGGTACTCCTCCAAGAGCTCCTGACTCGATAGAAAGAGTAATCTGGTCTGCAAGCCCCTCTTCACCTGCTACTGCTCCAACTGCTTCTGGAATACCAATTCCTAAGTTAACAAGACTATTAGGTTTTAATTCTAAAGCTCCTCTTCTTCCACAAACTTTTCTTTGATC
>JAYFRK010000074.1:0-2396 GCA_034925975.1 Clostridium sp. | reverse complement strand
TTGTGGGTAAGTTTGCGAAACAAAACAAAGCCCAATAGCTATCCGAGACAGGTAGAGTAGATATGGCAGATATATGGAGTGAAAGTACGCGTTCTTACCTGGGGAGGTCTGATAGAAATGTCATAAAGGGATGTAATTCCTGTAAATGTCAATGCCAAAATGCACAAAAATTATAATCTCAAAATGTACATTTATTATAATCAAGTATTACTATTTTTCTTATTTTCTATTAATTCTACCTTTCCCTTAAGTCTGTAGGAAGGCCCTGTTATTTTAATAACACTTGAGTGATGAATCAGTCTGTCCAGTATTGCGTTAGCAAGTGTGATATCTGAAAAAACTTCACCCCACTTGCTAAATGGTTGATTGGTGGTTATAATAGTGGAATTTTTTTCATACCTTTTGTTTATCAGTTGGAATAGAAGATTTGCCCCTTGCTTATCAATAGGTAAATATCCTATTTCATCAATTATTAATAGCTTATATTTTGCATAGTGCTTTAACTTTACTTCTAATCTGTTTTCTGCATGAGCTTTATTTAGTTGCGTGATTAAATCATGACATGATATAAAGTAGGTTATATATCTTTTCTTAGCTGCAGCGACCCCAAGTGCTACAGCTAAGTGAGTTTTTCCAACTCCAGAGGAGCCGAAAAATAATATATTTTCCTTATTTTCAAGAAATCTTAAACTTTCTAGATCCAAAATCTGCGTTTTGTTTATTGAAGGTTGAAAATCAAAATCGAAATCTGATACCATCTTTTCAAAAGGGAATGCAGATACAGATATTTGAATTTTTGAGGCTCTTTCATTTCTAAATACTAATTCTTTTTCAGTCAATTCTAATAAAGCCTCAGTAAAAGGAATTTCCTTTTTACTTATTTCTTCTAAAAAATTAGGCAAGAAACTTCTAAACTTTTCTAATTTAAGAGATTCTAAGTTGTTAAGTAGTTTATTATAGCTGCTCATTTAATCACTCCTCTAAAAATATATCCATGTTTTTTAAATTTTCTTCTATAAATAATTCCACACTCTCATCAGAGTAGTGTCTGAGAGCGTCTGAAAGAAGTATTTCCTTTGCATGATCTTTTTTATAGTGAAGAATTTTATCGGATATCCTATGACAAGCAATTAAATCTTTAGTATAATAAATATATAATTCAGAGTCTATTTCTGAAACTGTTAAATAACAGCCTATATAACTTGTTGGAACAGAGTATTTTTTACCCTTATACCTGATCATGGATTCATTAGATACCTTATATTCTTTTTCGTGGTGGAAATATGATAGAAGGATATCCATTCTAGGTAACGGAGTTAAATGCTCTTTTTCTTTTTCAAATCTTATAAATGGTACTTCATTTGTTGCCTGTGAAATTTCACTATTAATCTCATAATTAAATGATTCTACTATACTTTCTAGCTCATCAAATGTATTGAATTCTTCATTAAAAGGCGTTAGCCTGTCCACTAGCTTCGCAAGGGTTTCTACTTTACCCTTTGTTTTTGGCCTATATGGTCTACAGGTTATTACATCAAAGCCAGCATCTATAGAAAAGTATTTAAAATTTTTATTTATAGCTACATTTTTAAAGGTTGTCTTATCTCTATCCACTACCGTGGACATATTATCAAATAGCATTTCCTTTGGGATACCTCCGTAATATCTAAATCCTTCAAGCAAGCACTGAAATAGTGTGTTTTGGTTTCTATCTGTGGTGAGTTTTAAATATTTTAACCGAGAGTAACCAAGAACTATTAAAAAGATATTGACTTCGAGTACCTCCCCATCCCTATTAATCATTTTTAAACTTTCTTTCCAGTCAACTTGAGCTTGGAGTCCTGGACTTGTATCAAACCTTATTGATGCCTTATTTACTTCAGATTTTTTATAACTATTTAGAAAGTTATTTACTGTTTGATAACCTCCTGTATATCCTTTTTTCTGTATAAACTTAAATATGGCCATTGAATTAGATCCATAGTTATCTGCTTTATCCATTATTATTTCTTTATAACCATCAAGTTTACTCTTTACTTCTCTTGGTCTTCTAGATAATGCATCTGCCTCTTTAAAATATCGATCTACTGTTCTTCTATCACAGTTAAATCTCCTAGCTAACTCGCTTTTGTTCAATAAGCCAACCTCCTCTCTTAGTAGCTTTATTTGATTTGATACATCTTTTCGCATAATATTTCTCCTGTAGTTTTTGAAATATTATACTAAAAAAATGTACAAATTTGTGTAGTTTGAGATTATAACTTTTGGTTAATTTGATTATATAATTTACAATTCCTACAGGACAACCTACATAGTGATATGTAATTGAACTATCAGAAGTCAGCAGAGGTCATAGTACTACGCAATACGCGTTAGCGTGGGAAGGACTGAACATT
>JAYFRK010000448.1:0-1989 GCA_034925975.1 Clostridium sp. | reverse complement strand
TGGATTAGCAATGAGATCTCAAGACAATATGTGCATGAAATAAGACATAGAGTAGCTGGAATAATGGTTGGTATAGGGACAGTTATACAAGATGATCCAAGTTTAACTACTAGATTGAAAGATAAAAAAGGAGGAAAAGGAAGGGACAGTTCTAGAATAATTGTAGATACTAGAGCAAGAATACCATTAGAAGCTAAAGTTTTGAATTTAGATTCAGACGCTAAGACAATAATTGCTACAACAGAATTAGCAAGTAAAAGTAAAATTCAGGCATTAAAAGAAAAAGGAGCAGAAATAATAATAACTCCAATTAAAGATAGAGAAGTAGATTTAAGCTATCTTATGAAAGAGTTGGGGAAAATGAATATAGATAGTGTTCTATTAGAGGGGGGATCTACTCTAAATTATTCAGCTCTAGAAGAAGGGATTGTGGATAAAGTAATTTCTTTTATATCACCTAAAATAATTGGAGGGACAGGTGCTAAAACACCAGTCGGAGGAGAAGGTAAGCATAGTATAAAAAATGCAATAATGCTTGAAAATATTAAAGTATCAAGATTTGAAGAGGATATAGTTATAGAAGGCTACATAAAGGGAAAGGTGGTCTAAATGTTTACAGGAATAGTAGAAGAAATAGGAGTTATTGAGTCTATCATTTTGGGAAGTGATTCCGCAAGAATAAAAATTAATGCGAAAAAAGTATTACAAAATGTAAAGCTTGGAGACAGCATAAGTACTAACGGGGTTTGTTTAACGGTAACTGAATTTAGCAATAAAAGTTTTATAGTAGATGTTATGGCTGAAACAATGAGAAGAAGTGGCCTAGGAAGTTTAAAAAAAGGTGACAAAGTAAATTTAGAAAGAGCTTTAGCAGTAGGGGACAGATTAGGAGGTCATTTAGTTAGTGGCCATATAGATGGAACAGGAACAATCAAGAACTTACAACGAGAAGATAATGCCATATGGATAACCATAGAGACATCTCCAGATGTATTAAGGTATATAGTTCTAAAAGGATCTATAGCTATTGATGGAGTTAGTCTTACAGTAGCTTATGTTGATAATAAAGTATTCAAAGTTTCTATTATACCTCACACTCAGGATGAAACTACTCTTACAAAAAAATCTACAGGAGAGAAAGTAAATTTAGAGTGTGACATGATTGGAAAATATATAGAAAAATTTATATATGAAAAAGAAGCTCAGGCGAATAACAAGGATAAAAAATCAGTTGATATAGAATTTCTAAAAGAGAATGGTTTCTTATAGAAAGGGGTAAATAAACATGGAAAATTTTAAATTTAATACAATTGAAGAGGCAATAAAAGATATTAGAGACGGAAAGATGATTGTAGTTGTTGACGATGAAGAAAGAGAGAATGAAGGCGACTTATTGATGGCCGCAGAGAAGGTAACACCAGAATCAATAAATTTTATGGCTAAATATGCAAGAGGACTTATATGTATGCCTATGACAAAAGAGAGACTTATGCAATTAGATCTTGGGCAAATGGTATCTAAAAATACAGATTCTAAAGGGACAGCTTTTACAGTATCAATAGATTCAGTTGAAACTACAACAGGTATTTCAGCATATGAGAGAGCTATGACTGTCTCAAAAGCAGTAGATTTAGAATCTAAACCTGAAGATTTCCAAAGACCTGGTCATATATTCCCACTTCAAGCACGTGAAGGAGGAGTTTTAAAAAGAGCTGGACATACGGAAGCGGCAGTGGATTTGGCAAAGCTTGCGGGTCTGTCCCCAGCAGGTGTTATATGTGAAATAATGAATGAAGATGGAACTATGGCTAGAGTTCCTCAATTAATGGAATATGTTAAAGCACATAATTTAAAAATAATAACTATAGCAGATTTAATTGCATACAGAAGACAAAATGAATCTTTGGTTGAGAAAAGTGGAAGTGCAAAGATGCCTACAAAGTATGGCGAATTTGAAATTATAGGATATACAGACAAATTAACAGGTAA
>JAYFRK010000635.1:0-14108 GCA_034925975.1 Clostridium sp. | reverse complement strand
ATGCCGCAATAGAAGCTGCTAGAGCAGGGGAAGCCGGTAAAGGATTTGCAGTAGTTGCCGAGGAAATAAGAAAATTAGCAGAACAAGTATTGGAGTCTTCAAAGAGTATTACTGAATTAGTGCAAACTATAATGATGAATACTAAGGAAGTATCGCAGACTACTGAACTTGTTTCAAATAAGATTGATACACAAATGAGTACTTTGGATGGAACAGTAAATTCATTCAAGAATATTCTTAAAGAGATTGAAGAAATATTACCACACATAAAAAGTGCAGATGAGGCTGTATATGGATCTATAGAACAGAAAAACAAAATTGTAGAAAAAATTGAAGAGGTTAATTCAGATTCACAAGAGTTAGCAGATTATATTAGAGAAGTATCTGCTTCAATTGAATCTCAGGAATCTTCTGTTGAAGAAGTTTCTTCATCAGCTGAAGAATTGTCAGCTATAGCATCTGAGTTCTCAGAAAGATTAAAAGCATTTAAAATAAAATAGTAGAATTAGGTCATATTAGGCTGTCTATGAGTAAAGATTATTTTACTCCAGGCGGCCTTCTGTATTTTATAATTCATGTTTTATAACATAAAATGTGATATTATATTACTGTAAAGAATAAGCGGGAGGAGAGGCAAATTGTTTAAGTTCATAAAAACAAAGGATAAGTCTAAAAAGCGTCATGCTGTAATATTAATTTCTCTATTAATGAGTGCTATGTTTTTATTTAGTGCTTGTGGAAGCAATACTAAAACAGAAAATAGAGATACTTCAAAGACTACTCAAAATACTGATTTAGATAAAAATCAAAAAGATTCAAATAAAGATAGTGGTAACACAAATGAACAGGAGAAAAAAGGTACGCAAGTCAATGGAAATTTAAAGGTTCATTTTATAGATGTGGGCCAAGCGGATAGCATATTAATTACTGAAAATGGTCATAACATGCTAATTGACGCAGGAAATAATGCAGATGCTAATCTAGTTGTGAATTACTTAAAGTCACAGGGGGTATCTAAGCTAGACTATGTAATAGGAACTCATCCTCATGAAGATCACATTGGTGGATTAGATGTTGCAATTAATAGTTTTAATATTGATAAAGTATATATGCCTAAAAAAACAACTACAACTGAGACTTATAAAGATGTAATAAATGCTATAAAAAATAAAAATTTAAAAGTAACAGTTCCAACTCCAGGAACAAGTTTTAAGCTAGGAGATGCAAACTGCCAAATATTAGCTCCAAATGGATCAGATTATGAAGATGCCAACAATTATTCTATAGTGATAAAAATCACATATGGAAATAATTCATTTCTTTTAACAGGAGATGCTGAAGATATATCTGAAAAAGAAATGCTGGATAAAGGATACGGACTAAAAGCTGATGTACTTAAGGTAGGACACCATGGAAGTAGGTCATCTACTACAGAGGCCTTTTTAAATAAGGTTAATCCTAAATATGCAGTAATAAGTCTAGGAAAAGGGAATGATTATGGACATCCTCATAAGTCCACTATGGATAGATTAAAATCTAAGAATATACCTGTTTATAGGACTGATGAATCAGGTACTATTGTAGCAACTAGCAATGGAAAGATAATTTCTTTTAGTGCTAAAGCAGGAAGTTATACTTATAACGACAATAATAAATCAACCTCAAATAATAAATACTATACAGACAATTCAACATCTAAAGCTCCAACTGGAACCACAGTTAAAGCAGCGGCTCCAAAAGTTCAGAGTATTAAAAAAAGCAGCACTACCCATGGATTAATTAAAGGAAATATAAGTAGTAGTGGAGAGAAAATATATCATATGCCTGGCGGAGCTTACTATGATAGAACTAATCCTGAGGCTTGGTTTAATACAGAAGCAGAAGCGCAAGCAGCAGGATACAGAAGATCTAAAAGATAATGAAACACTGGTCTAAAATAGAACAATTTTAGACCAGTGTTTATGTTTTAATAAATCATTAAGATAACACAGTAGCTGTAGAAGTGCTTTTTATTTTATTATATTCTTTTATCAAATCCTTACCGTCATATATATCTATAGAATAAGGACTGGGTAAAGTATTGGAATATTCCAAAGCCTCATGAGTTACTATTCCACTGGTTATAATTATTCCATTGGTTACTCCGTCGCCTTCCATAGAACCTAATAATTTTCTAACAACCTCTATATCAACAAAGTGCTTAGCTTTTTTTGAATAGGAATATCTTTTACATTCTATATAATAGGTTTCATCACCTTTTTTGCATATTATATCTTTTCCACCATCTGATTTTTCAGAAGTTACCACAATGTCTATATACCCCTCTTTTTCTAAAAATGTAGCACACCAATGCTCAAATTCAGAAGGAGATAAATTATGGAGATCATCTAAACTTATGCTTCCATTCTTTAATTCTTCAATTTCACTATATTCACGTCTATAAATTTTTAATATATTGGCGGTTTTAAGTATTAGTCTTGAGAATTTAATTATAATTACAACAAGTAATATAGTACAAACAAAAGCTACTAAAGTACCTAAAAGTGTAGCAATATAATCATACATCGAAAATTACCTCCTTAAAGTATAAAAATCTTAAATAAACATCCATCTTCATGTTTATTCAAATAGTCGTTAATATATTATGAAAGAATATCTATTAAGGATAAATCAGCTATATTTTTTTTTCTAATTTCCCATGAATCTTTAGAAAGATTGATTCCATCTATAAGTTTTATATTGTACTTATTAGAAAGTTGATTAATATACCTATATGCGCCATTAGAAAAATTACCATTTGTAATCACTATTCCATTGAAGATTTTATCATGTACCATGGCACCAATAAGTTTCTGAAGTTCCGGAGAACCTACATTTTCATAGTTATCATCATTGTTGCTTTCTTTATTAGTAGATTTAATACAGCTTACATATATCTTTTTAAAGTCTGATCCAATGCATGTCATACTTACTCCTCCATTAAAACTTTCGGATATTATATCAACATTTGAGTAACCCTTTTTTATTAAAAAATAAGAGCAAAAATTTTCAAATTCATAGTTACTTAATTTAGATAAAAAATATCTAGAAGTCAATCCATACATTAATCTGTGATCCTTAAATTTATTGCAGACATCATCTTCAGAGGGTATAAGATATTTATTAGTAAGATTTAATGCTATAAGTATAACTGTATATAGAAAAAGTTTTGTATATGGACTCATTATAATCACCTCGTATAAATTTTTATATTTAGATTCTATACATAAGTTTAAAATATATACACCATATAAAAATATAGTAGTACCTAGAACTATACAGTAGTAATGTTTTTATTCAATGGCTTAAGAGATAATTTACTTATATATGAATTAATGTATAATAATATTTAGGCAGGAAAAGGAAGGGGATTAAGATGATAAGCGGTGGTGAAAATAAGGAAAGAGTTAAAACTTTTGATACAATTTGGTTTATGTGGATTACATTAATTTTCTTTGCACCAGTAGGAATTTATTTAATGTGGAAGCACAAAAGATATGGTGTTTTTATTAGGGTTATATTATCTATAATATTCTTATTTGTATACTTTCTATTAGTAGGCTTAAGCCAAGAAATATCTAGGTAAGAGCATAGTAAAATACATTAAATTTTGTCGGAAAAATTAAAAAAATTTAGTATCAATTCTATTGAATAATAAATACTAATATGTTAAACTTATTTAAGAAAATATAGCGATGAGGTATCATATAGACAGGCTCTTCGAATAGAAGTTATGGATTATGATAATGTAAGTCGCAGTTTAATAAAAAAGGAGATTTTTATAATGGCAGACAGAACATTAGTATGTAAAGATTGTGGAAATGAATTTGTATTTACTGAAGGAGAACAAGAATTCTACAAAGAAAAAGGATTCGAAAATGACCCTGTAAGATGCCCTGATTGCAGAAAGAAAAGAAAGCAACAAAGAAACAATAACAGAGGCTTTAACAGATAATAGTAAATACAAAGGGACTGTCACAACAGTTCCTTTTTTAATTTTTTAATCCAATATAGAATATTGTCCAATACTTTGCATATATTTACAATATAAAAAATACCTTACTTACTTAAAATCAATGTAATTGTGAAATAATGATTTCTAAAAATTAGAGGTGAGGTAAATTTATGCAAGGGGGTAACTGTATGGTTGAATTATTAGCAACTAGAAGAAGTTTGGACAAAGCTCACGGAGTAAAAAAACTTAGAAGAATGGGGAAGATACCATGCATACTTTATGGAGGTAGTATGGGAGAAGTACCGTTTATGCTTCAAAGAAATGAAGTTGAAAAATACATACTAAGATACGGTCAATATGGCACTATTAAAATTAATATAGATGGAGAAAGTGTAAGAGGAGTAATAAAAGAAGTTCAGAGACATGTACCATTAAACAGAATTATACACATGGATTTAAAGCAAATAGATGGTGAAGAGTGTTTAATGGAACAGGAAATATCTATAGGTATATATACTGAAAAATAGAAGGCATGTAAGATTACTGATTAATTCAGTAATCTTACATGCCTTGTTTTATTCGATAACCAATGCTTATTCCAATTTTATCCATAGGAAAAAATGTATAGTTTGTGATAAAATGATGTAAATAGCTAGAAAGTGAGGAGAAAAGTTATGGGATTTTTTGATTCAATTAGGAAAATGGTTTTAGGAAAATCATCAAATGAAGAAGATATTATAAATAATTCTAATTCGGGAAATTTGAACAGCACGGAACTTGGACTTTTGACTAAAGCAGTAAATTTTACTTTAGATAATTATCAGAAGACTATTCAAAAAGTTTCAGGGAAAATCACTTCTACAGAATATGAAAATGATTTTTACAATAATAGTTTTAATTTGAAGAAAATATGTGATATAGAAATAGATATATCTGAACTTCAAGATAAAATAATGTATTGTTATGAAAAGAACCAAGAGATAAAGCATACTATATGCTCTATAACAGAAGAAATATCATTAAGGGAACAAGAATTAGAGAAATTAAGTAATGAAGAAAAAGTAATAAGAGGCAAAATTAATACAGGTGGATTTGAGAAAGAGCAGGAAGAGGAGTTAGAGGAAGATTTAGCTAATATTAACTTACAAATACAGGAATTACAAGATGAAATAGTTCAACTTAAGGTAAAGATAGACATAAGTAATATGGATATAAAATCTAATGAAGAAGCTATTTCAGACTACAGACATAAAATTGAAAAGAATAAAAATAAAAAGTTGTGTTACATGACTTTAAGCTATGATTTAGATGAATGCGTAAATTTTCTAAGTGATATAGAAGAGAAAGATGAATTTGCAAAATATTGTTTTCAAGGACTTTTAGATGCTAAGTCTGGAAATGAACAAGATGCTATAGAAAATTTTGATAGATATTTCAGTATGGGAGAAGAACTATTAGAAAACTATTATGTATATAGAGTATATGCTTATTTACTTATAAAGGATAAAAGATATGATGAGTCAAAGAAGTATGCTACAGCTGCAGTAAAATATAGACCAGAAGATATTAATATTCATAAAATACTGGCTGAAGCTCATGCTGGATTAAATGAGAGAGAAGAAATGGAATTAGAAAATACAATAGTAGCTATGCTTGAGGAGTAACTAGATTTGAATGTTTTACTAGGAAGGAGAAGTTATATGAAGATTGAAATAGATATGTATAAGCACAAATTAGAAGATGATTGTTTAAAGGATATGAAAAAAGCAGTGTTCTGTGAGGAAACTTTCATAAATTATCATAAAAACTTTATTGAAGAAGCTATTTTACCAGATCTAATTGGAAATTCAATAAAAGTAACAGAAAAACAATTTGGAAAAGTATTTAGTGTGACAAAGGAAATGTGTAATGTATTAAATATTGGACAACCTGATATTTACGTCTATGAAGACTTTTGTTACGCTGTTAGTGCAGAAGGTTTAAATAAACCTTGGATACAAATATCAGCAAGTACCATTGAAGACTTTAATAAAGATGAATTAAAGTTTTTAATTGGAAGGGAACTAGCTCATATTAAAAGTGGACATATGTATTGGAAAATTCTTATGAAACAGTGTATTAATGCTCCAAAGCTAATTAGCAATGTACCTGGAGCAGGAATTGCAAACCTAATAGGAGGAATAGAGGGCCTTGAGATGGGGCTCAAAATAATTATGTATAAATGGAATAGAGTATCCGAATATTCTAGTGATGCCTGTGGATATTTATTATGTAGAAACATGGAAGCAGCCATAAGTTCAATAAAAAAGCTTATTTTGAATAATAAGTTTTTAGCCAAAGAATTAAATTTAAGTGAGTACATAAAACAAGGAGAGCTATTAGAAGATTGTACAAGTAATATGGCTAAGTATTCAAAACTTGATGAAATAGCTCCATATGGACCATTTAGAATTAAAGAACTTTTAAGATTTGCGTCTTCGAGTAAAACTAAAGAAATAATAAAGGAACTAAGAGACAGTGAAAATTAAATTCACTGCCTTTTTTTCTATATTTTTCAAACTTTTTAAATTATAAATCGTATTTAATAATATAAAGAAAATTAAGATGCATTTAGCAAAGTTAAATTTTAAAGTTAATCTTTGCTTAGAAAAAATATTATTTAAGGAGAGGAAAATTATTATGAAAAGAAAGAAGGTAGCACTATTAATTGTAACTATTGCAATGGCTTTTGGAATGATTGGATGTACAGCTGAAAAACAGCATAATATAGGTAATGGAAAAGAAGTTGAAGAAAATGCAGGTAATAATTATAGCAAAATTTATAAAGTTACTCAGCAGAGTGGTAAAGATAATTTAAAAGTTACAGTAACCAATCCGCTAAAATCAAAATTCAACTTAACTTTTGCAAGTACTCAAGAATATGAATTCATAGTATTTAAATCAGGTAAGGAAGTTTATAGATATTCTAAAGATAAGGCCTTTGGAGAGATGATAGTAAAGAAAGAGATAGGAGCAAATGAAAAGCTAGAATATAATATCGATTTAAATTCTACAGGGCTAAAAACTGGAGAATATAGTTATGAATTTTATTTAGTAGCTAATGAGCTAAAAGATCTTCCACATAAGAAGGGAACATTAACTATTGGCAAAGTTAAAAATAATAATCCAAATGATAATCAAGGGATTGCGTATTTTCCATTAAAATATGAAGTTAAAGATTTAGATAGTAAAAAACTTGTAGTAGAAGTTAAAAATCAAAACGAAAAACCTGTTAAACTAACTTATACAAGTGGACAAAAATTTGACGCAAAATTTTATAAAGAAGGAAAATTAATTTATACTTGGTCAGAGGATAAAAAGTTTACAATGGCAATTTGTGAAAAAACTTTAATCCAAGCTGAAAGTGAGATCTATGAATTAGGATTAGATGGCATCCCTTTAGGGAAAGGAAATTATGATTATGAATTTTATTCAACTGCAAAAGAATTAACAAACACTCCACACTTAAAAGGAAAAATAACAATTAAATAGTTTAAATATTTATAAAACTAGAGCCGTTAATATAGCAATTGATATTAACGGCTCAAATTATTAAGAATTTAAATTTATAAAATAAGATTTTTAATCTTATTTTAGTTTACATACTATTTATTGATAGTATAATTTTGCTAAAGAATAATTGAGAATTTTATGATAAAATAAATTTATAAATCATATGATAAACATATATATTGTTAAAATTTTATAAATGTATTGCTTAAAATTATGTGAAGAGTTATCATAAACTTTATCAAGTAGAATGTATGGACAAACTCTAACTGGACATTATAAGTAAAATTTTCAATGGGACAAGGAGAGAAGGATATGAAGAAACAAGCACCGGAAATAAATGGAAACCTAAGAAGCCATATGATTAAAGTCCCTCACGTTATAAGAGATGCCAGTGGCATAATTGTTTTAGGGAAGAGGATAAAATCACTGGTTTTTAGTACTGATGTTGCAGTAATAAGAAATTCTAATGCAGATGCTATAATGGCAGTATATCCATTTACCCCGCAGCCACTTATAACAGCGGCTTTAGTTATGTCGGCAGATGTGCCAGTATTCTGTGGCGTAGGTGGAGGAGTAACTACTGGCAAAAGAGTAGTCAACTTAGCTTTAGATGCGGAATTCAAAGGAGCTATAGGGGTAGTACTAAATAACCCTACACCTAATTATGTATTGGAACAAGTTAGACAAACTATAGATATACCTGTAGTAGTTACAGTGGTTTCTGAATATGAAGACATACAATCTAGAATAAATGCTGGAGCAGATATATTAAATGTTTCAGGAGCTAAAAGGACAACTGAAATAGTTAGAGGAATTAGAGAACAATATCCTAATATACCTATAATAGCTACAGGAGGACCTACTGATGAAACTATAAAGGAAACTATAGAAGCTGGAGCAAATGCAATTACATATACTCCGCCGTCCTCAGCAGACCTTTTTTCAGAACTTATGGTTAAGTATAGAAAGATTCATAAGGAAGAAGCAATGGATTAAATTGTTTAAAATAAAAATAATAATATAATTAAAATAAGGTTCAGTAGCAAATTTTACTACTGAACCTTGTTTATTAAATCACAATTTCCAGGTTTTTGTCTCTTATAAAAGTACATATGATTATCAGCAGCTTTAATTAATTCTTTGATGGTCTTACCGTCATCTGGAAAGAAACTAATTCCAATACTTGCATTAATGAAGATATTATTATTATTAATTATTATAGGATTTTTTAGAGCTTCTTTGATATTTTTTATTTCCAAGTTAACTTTTTCTTTTGGCATATCTTCTAATAAAACGATAAACTCATCTCCACCCATACGACATATCATAGTTTCTTCGCCAACAGCTTCTTTTAGGCGCCTTGAAAAATTTCTAATAACTACATCCCCTACATCATGTCCATAATTATCATTAATTTTTTTAAAATCATCCATATCAATAAATAAAATAGCCAAATTTTTATTATCTATTTTACTTCTAAATATAGCTCCAGATAGATGTCTATTAAATAAATGACGATTTGGAAGCCCTGTTAATCCGTCATGATATGCAAGGTAATTTATTTTTTCTTCAGCTGATTTTCTATCTGTAATATCTATTACAACACCATCTACTCTTATTAAATCATCATTTTCATCTTTAATTGGTATAATTCTATTTTGAATCCACCTGACCTGCCCCTTTTTATCAATAACTCTATATTCCACTGTTTTAGATTCCCCTGTTTTAAGTGATTTAACAGCATCCTTTGTAATAATAATATCTTCAGGATATATGGAATTTTGAAATATATCAATATCTAAAAAAGAACTTTTATCAGATAAATTGAAATTTTTTTCAGTTTCATTGGAAAAAGATATAGAATTAGAATTTTTATCCCAGGTCCATGTAAATATATCCACACTATCTAAAATGTTTTTAAGTTTTTCACTACTGCTTTCTGCTCTATTAATAAGTATTTCAGTATATCTAGTATATATAAGAAGAAATATTGTTATAAATATACCATATATAATAAAGTACTTTACATATACAGATGGTAAGTATGAAAAAATCCTAAATCTAAATTTAGAAAAAGAGTAAATAGTAAAAATTATAGAATAAAAACTTCCTAGCAATATAATTTTGTAATTTTTATAAATAGAGCATATAATAAGAACAATCCAAACAAAGGTATATGTTATTAGATAAGTATGAGTATTTATCAATACAAATAAGTAGGCAAATATAAAAGTAACTATTATATACATAATATACTTGGCCCATTTTTGATTAAATGCCAAAAAAGATATGCTAAATAATAGAATAAATTCAACAGGCCCATTTGAAAGAGGAATTCCAGCTGAAGTCAAATTTAATATTATATTAATTGCATATAAAATCCATACTAAAGTTAAAACTAATAAATTATGATTGCGTATTTCATTAGATTTACTCACTATAAAACACTTCCTAAAACATTGCAGTATTTTAATATATAAAACTATTTTATCATCATTTAATGTAAATACAATGAAAATTCAAAATAAATAATATCTAAATAATTACAATTTAATAAAAAATAATAAAATATAATAAAAATAACAAAGAAAACGTTTATATAAATATGCATTAGATACTTAAACTGGGAACTTATACACTATTAATAATATAACATGAAAAAAGTAATGTCAATATATTCCAAAAACATATTTTGCATAGTAATTGTAACAATATAAGTAAACTGCGACAAAATAGAGGCCTTGGTAACTACAGAGTAAGGTGATAAAAACCAAGGGTGTATAATTCAACAGAGAATCTTCTCTGCGTTAAGAAGTTCTAAGTTTGTGCCTTTAAAAATTCCCTACCCAGCCCTATGCATCGTCCTGATGCAGGTCTGGCTCCCACCCGTCCTGGGTGGAAATTACGGTAATTTTCAAATTCACAAACTAAGAACTTCTAAGACTTGCTCAAAATTCTCTTAATGAATTATACACCCTCTTACTTTCAGCACCTTAAATTGGATAAATCAAGGCCGCTATTGCTTATACAAAACATATATTAACAACTGTAATAGTAATGACTATTTAGACTATAGTTAATTTAATGGACAGTGTAAGTATTATATTAATTGACTTACTAAAAAAGCGCAAAGCGCTTAACACGATAGGGTGCCAGGGTTTTAGGCGTAGCCTGTTGAATTTATGCTAGTACCTCATGATTACAATTAATTAAGGTATATAATAAGATTCCTATACTTCAGAGGAGACTTGTAACTCCAAGTGAAGTTTATTAAAAGAATTATTAGGAGTTTTACTCAATAATACTTACTTAATAACTTTACAGTGTGGCTACGCCAGGCAAAATTATCATTTTGCTTTTTGAAGTCCTCATAATATTTACTATAGTACTTTTTATTTGCAACTAATTAAGGCATGTAAGATTACTGGCTAGCATATATGTATGAACTGAAGGTTTCTCAATGATACATATATGCGTTAGCCTAGTAATCTTACATGCCGCCATTTTGTCGTACTTTATTTATTTTCCGTAATATTTCATTACTTTTTTTACGTAATCCCTTGTTTCGTAAGGAAGCTTAGAAATTTCTTCTATGGTATCTACTCCTCTTCTTCTGAGAGTACCAGGTCCTGCATTGTATGCAGCAAGAGCTAGTTGTTTTGAATTACCATACATATCTAGCATATCTCTTAGATATCTTGTTCCACCATCTATGTTTTGATTTATATCATAAGGATTAGTAACTCCAAAGTCTCTTGAATTTTCAGGCATAAGCTGCATAAGACCTTGAGCTCCAGCATGGGAAGTAGAGTAAGGATCAAAGTCAGATTCTTGTTTAATTACAGCCATAATAAGATCTTTATCTATACCATATTTTCTAGAAGCCATTTCTACAGCTTCTTCTATACTTGTATTTCCAGAATCAATTGAAGTTTTTACGTCATTATATATATTAGTGATTCTTTCTCCGCCAGCATAACCAAGTTTATTTAAGTCTGTCTGACTAAGGCCAAGCTTATCCAAATCTATATTTCCTTCGTTATCTGATACTGCATTTAAAAGACTTTCCATTACTAATTGAAAAGCAGGAGAGTCACCGGCAGCTTGCTTAAACATTTCAGTAACCATTTGAAATTGCATAAACTGTTCAACTTTTTTTGAATCATCAATGTTCATAAACCCACCAACCTTTATTTATCAATAAAAAGTATATACCTAATATTTATCGTAAAATTTTAAATTACCTTTAGATAAAAATAATAAATGAATGTTTATTGGTGTTATTGTAGATTAGTATTGTAAAAGTGTCACTGTTTGTTCATCATTTAACAAATTGATACACTGTTCAATGCAAGTAAAATCAATGATGTTCAGTAAAGTGTCAGTAAAGTGTATCTTTTTTTGTCAAAAATATTTTAACCTTTCGCTGCAACCCTTGAAAATACTAGGTTTTATTTTAGCACGGTTCTTGCTAGTAGAATACATAAAGTACTATAATTAATAATTATGGGATAAAAAGGTCTATGTAGTGTATATATTTAAGGGGGAATAGAGTTGAACTTTAAAAATATTTTATTTAAAAAAGAATCAAATGTAGCTGTAATTAGCATTAATAGACCAAAAGTTTTAAATGCTATAAATACTTATGTTTTAGAAGAAATAGAAACGGCTATTGATAATATAATGGAAAACGATAACATAAAAGTTCTGTTAATTACGGGGAATGGAAAAGATTTTTCAGCAGGGGCAGATATATCCGAAATAATAAACTATTCTTCAGAAGAGGGAAGGATGTTTACAAAAAAAGGTCAAGATGTATTAAGAAAAATAGAAGTTTTCGAAAAACCTGTAATCGCAGCAATTAGTGGATTTGCTTTAGGATGTGGATGTGAACTTGCTATGAGTTGCGATATTAGAATAGCAGAAGAAGGAGCTAGATTTGGCCATCCAGAAGTAGATTTTGGCATGATTCCAGGCTTTGGAGGTACTCAAAGACTTACTAGATTAGCTGGAAGGGGAAAAGCTAAACAATTAATATATACTGGAGAAATTATAAATGCTAAAGAAGCAGAAAGAATAGGGCTTGTTGAAAAGGTTGTATCTAAAGAAAATTTAATGAAGGAAGCAATGAAAATGGCAAGAAAGATAGCATCAAAAGGACAAATTGCTATAAAGTATGCTAAAACTGTAATGACTATAGGTATAGAAACAGATATAGACATAGCTTTACAAATTGAAAGAGATGCAGTAGGAGTATGCTTTGCTTCAGGTGAACAAAAAGAAAGTATGTTAAGATTCTTGAAGAGTAGAGAAAGTGAAATAAAAGGTGCATGAAGAATAAACTGAAAAATCCAATAATTAAAACCGGTGAAGTGTTAAAAACAGCCGGTTTTTTTAAAAAGTTTAAGAAAACTTACCCCAGTGTATCTTTATAAGAATTTTTTAGTATAAAAAAGAAAAATAAAGAACGGTATATATAAATTATGGCAATAAGAATCAAAAAAAATTATTCTAATTTAATTTATGTTAAAATAACACTTGTCTTTGAGACAATTTAATGTTTTATGGGTCTATAGCTCAGCTGGTTAGAGCGCACGCCTGATAAGCGTGAGGTCGATGGTTCGAGTCCATTTAGACCCACCAATAAAATTTAATAAGCGGGTATGGTTCAATGGTAGAACGTCAGCCTTCCAAGCTGAACACAGGGGTTCGATTCCCCTTACCCGCTCCAAAATACACCTTGATAGGGTGCTTTTTTTATTTTGTTGAAATATTTATTATGAGGAAGAGATCATTATGGAAAAGAACTATTTAACAAATGCTATGAACTTAGCTAAAGAAATAGCTTTAAAAAAGCTTGAAAATGGAGATGTAGCAGTAGATGCAACCATGGGAAATGGGAACGATACGATATTTTTAGCTAATTTAGTAGGTGATAATGGTAAAGTATATTCCTTTGATATTCAGGAAATGGCAATAAAAAATACTAAGGATAAGTTGATGAAAAGCAATATAATCAACGGAGTATATTTAATACATGATGGACATGAAAATATAGATAAATACGTAAGTGAGAAAGTAAAGTTAGTTATGTTTAATTTAGGATATCTTCCAAGTGCTTCCCATGAAATTGCTACAAAAGCAGAAACCACCATAGTTGCTATACAAAAATCACTATGTCTATTAAAGAAAAATGGAGTAGTGCTTTTAGTAATATACCATGGTCATGAAAGCGGCAAAGAAGAAAAGACTGTAATAGAAAAGTTTGTAACTACATTAAATCAAAAAGAATATAATGTAGTTAGAATGGAATTTATGAATCAAATAAATAATCCCCCTTTACTTATAGTAATAGAAAAGAGATAGGTAAAAATTATAACTTGAACTTTTTTTAGTATTATGATAAATTGTTTAAAGACAGTTCGCGAGCCTCCTGTCGATAAATAAAACTAAGGCAAACACACAATCTGAACGTACTAACTAGCTGTGCTCAAATTAATTTGAGTATAGTTTTGTTTTGATTGCAAAAACTGCCTTGTTTTCAAGGCAGTTTTTTATTTTT
>JAYFRK010000045.1:0-2312 GCA_034925975.1 Clostridium sp. | reverse complement strand
GTTAAAATATTAATCAGAGAAATTATTAATAAGTCTCAAAATTTGAGTGCTTCCTCAGAAGAACTCTTTGCAACAGTCGAAGAAATGAGTGCAAAACTTGAATCCATAGATAGGTCAACAAAAGAAATTGCAGGAGGATCTCAAGAGGTAAGTGCTTCTGCTGAAGAGATTACAGCCTCGGTAGAAGAAGTAAACTCCAGCATAAATGAGATGTCTCAAAAAGCTCTAGACGGAAGTAACAATGCAAATCAATTTAAAGAAAGAGCATTAAACATTAAAGAAAACGGTGAAACTCAAGAAAAAGCTATTTTAAATCTATATCAAGAGAGAGAAAAAATGATTTTAGGTTCCATAGAAGATGGTAAAGTAGTAGAAGAAATTAAAGTTATGGCTGATACTATTTCAAGCATTGCAGAACAAACAAACTTACTTGCGTTAAATGCTGCAATAGAAGCTGCAAGAGCTGGAGAGCAAGGCAAAGGTTTTGCTGTAGTTGCTGAAGAAGTTAGAAAGCTTGCAGAGCAATCATCACAAGCAGTATCAAACATCCAGTTGACTATAACTCAAGTACAAAGTGCATTTAAAAATCTAACGGAAAATAGTAGTGAAATATTGAACTTTATGACGGAAGAAGTTACACCTCAATTTACGTCATTTGTTAATAGTGGAAGCAAATTATATACAGATGCTGATTATGTAAGCAAAATGTCAGAGGATTTGGCTTCTATATCTGAGGAACTTTCAGCTACAGTAAATCAAGTAAATGTAGCAGTGCAAAACATGTCTACTTCAGCACAGTCATCCTCAGAAGGAACTATAGATATATTAAATAGCCTTAACGAAACCAATCAGGGAATGGAGCAAATATCCATAACAGCTCAAAGTCAAGCTCAATTAGCTGAGAGCTTAAATGAGTTAATTCAAAAGTTCAAAATAGATTAATAGAACTTTCATGTAATCATATCTTAATAAACCAAAAATAAAAATCTGACATCTTATAATTATAAGTGTCAGATTTTTATTTTTAGACTATTTATTCAAAAGGATTAAATTTTATAGCTGCTTTATATAGATAAGGATATTTAATCTTAATATGTTTTAAATATCCTACCCATTGTATAGTTATAGATTTATAAACTCTAATTACATCGTCTTGTAGATGTTCTAAATCCTCCTTGTCTATGCCGCTGCTTTTTCTAAAGCCTATTTCATCTGCAAGGTGAGCCACTGCCATAAGCAATTCTGAAAAAGACTGGTGTTCAAGAATATTTTCATTGCTTATAAAACTGATTATCAAGCTTTTGTTTTGGGACAGTATTGTTTCTAATTCTTCAATATCTATCTTGTAGATGTCTAACTTATGTTCATGCTGCTTAATTTTTTTTTCAACTTGCCTTAAATCATCTAAATCTTCAATAACTCCTTTTGCAGTATCATCTCCTTGGATTATTACATTCATAAGTTTGCAACCCATTTCATTAAAGAAGAGTCCCACTATCATATTAAGTTTGTCCATTATTCTTATCCTATCTCTTCTCTCAAGTATATTGTCAAATACAAGAGTTACAATTAGAATATTTATAGGTATAAAGGATATATCTAGAAATGTATAGTACATTGTATCTTTGAATTGTCCAAAGACACGGTAATGGATATAGTATAATACCCCTGAAAGTAATATTAGTCCAAAAGCTACAGCAAAAATTTCTTTTATTTTTTTCAAAATTTCACATCCTATCATAAAAGTATAATTATTATGGGGTTTTACCACTTTATAATTATATTATCATGTTATTTCTTTATCAAGAAAATCCTAGTTATATCTGCCAGTAGTAATATAGTTAAAGTGCCACAAAATAGCGGCATGTAAGATTACTAGGCTAACGCATATATGTATCATTGAGTACAACCCAAAGAATTGCTATAAATGAATGCGATAGCATGTTGACATTTTTCGAAACAATTTATAAACAAAGCCCCCTATAAAATAACCCACCTTTTATTCAATGACTAGCAAGTTCTTTTAACCTGCTATAACTTCTAAAACCCCGGCACCCTATCAGTTTAAGCGCTTTACGCTTTTTTATAAGTCAATTACTATAATATTTACACTGGTCATTAAATTAACTATAGTATAAATAGTTATTACTATTAAAGTTGTTAATATATGTTTTGTATAAGTAATAGCGCCCTTGATTTACCTTGTATAATGAACTCATAGTAAATTCATTATACTTTTCCTTTCTTAAAGATAATTTACTATAATAACATAAGACGCTGTGGATTAGTTTTTTTACATATAGCTAGACTAT
>JAYFRK010000123.1:0-2533 GCA_034925975.1 Clostridium sp. | reverse complement strand
TTTAATATTATATTATTCAATTACCTCTTCAATAGTACCTCCACCTAATAGAAGGTTTTGTATGTAAAAAACAACTCTTTGTCCCTTTGTTATAGCTCGTTGCTTTTCATAAAATATAACCTTTACCCTACCATTATCCATCATTGTTATAGATGCATCACTTTTAGGTGCAGAATATCTTACTTTAGCTTTTACTGCCATTGTATTTTCCAATTTATCAAATGGAATGAAGTTTACATCTTTTGCTATTAAAGTGGTTTTAAAAATCTCATTTTCTTTTCCTATTAGAATTTCATTTTTCTCTGGAATTATGTCTATTACAAAGGCCGGTTCACCTAAAGATAGACCTAGACCTTTTCTTTGTCCGATAGTATAATATATAATTCCTTTATGTTTTCCTAAAATTTTACCTTCTTCATTTACAAAATTGCCTTGTTTTATAGCTTTCCCTAGCTTTAAATTTTTAATGTATTCTCCGTGATTATTGTTAGGTATAAAACAAATGTCCATACTTTCTTTTTTGTTATGAACTTCTAGCCCTATCATCTTTGCAATTTCTCTTATTTCACTTTTAGTATAATTTCCACAAGGCATTAACATATGCTTAATTACTTCTTGACTTAAGCTGTACAACATATATGTTTGATCTTTTTGGCTATCTTTTGCTGAGACAATTAAATATCTACCATTATGTTCCTCAATTTTTGCATAATGCCCTGTAGCTATAAAATCTGCCCCTAATTCTCTAGCTTTATCTAGCATAACTCCAAACTTAATATACTTATTGCATACAGCACAAGGATTAGGGGTTCTTCCATTCAAATACTCTTCTGCAAAGTTATTTATTACATTTTCTCTAAATTCTTTTGTTAAATCTATAACATAATGTGGTATATTTAGCTTTTTAGCTACTTTCTCTGCGTCATCAGATACTTCAACTTCAGGACAAAGGTGCATAGTTATGCCAATTACATCATATCCTTGCTTTTGTAATAAATATGCTGCAACAGAACTGTCTACACCTCCACTTAAGCCAATGGCTACCTTATTACCCAATATTCTCACCCATTCTAAATATACTCTACATTAATGTCCATGTACTTCATGATGAATATCATCAGAGTGAGTTTTCATATTCCATGGTTCAAGTCCTTGTCTAATTCTATAGTCATTTATAGCCTTGTGTATAGCTTCTTCAGCAAGAACTGAACAATGCATCTTAACTGGTGGAAGTCCTTCTAAAGCTTCAGCAACTGCCTTATTAGTTAAATTCCATGCTTCATCAACAGTTTTTCCTTTTACAAGCTCAGTAGCCATACTAGATGATGCAATGGCAGAACCACATCCAAAAGTTTTGAACTTTATATCTTTTACAATGTCATCTTCTATTTTTAAATATATTTTCATTATATCTCCACATTGAGGATTTCCAACTTCTCCGATTCCATTTGCATCTTGAATTTCCCCAACATTTCTAGGATTTCTAAAATGGTCCATTACTTTTTCGCTATACATAATTATTTTTCTCCTCTCTCTTTTAAAAATTCTTCCCAATACGGTGACATTTCTCTTCTTCTCTTTATTATTGCTGGCACTTCATTTATTACATAATCTACTTCTTCCTCAGTAGTTCCTGCACCTAAACTGAATCTTAGAGAACCATGGGCTACTCCATGAGATAATCCAATTGAAAGTAATACGTGAGATGGTTCAAGATCTCCTGATGCACATGCGCTTCCTGTTGAAGCATATATTCCTTTATCGTCTAAATCTAATAATAAAGTTTCACCTTCTACACCTATAAAACTAATGTTTACATTACCTGGTAATCTTTTATCTCCCAATGGTCCATTTACCTTAGAATAAGGCACTCTTTCTGTAAGTTCTTTTATTAATTTATCTCTTAATACTGATAGTCTTTTACTTTCACTATCCATTTCAGATATAGCCAATTCTATTGCCTTACCCATTCCAACTATTCCTGCCACATTTTCTGTACTTGCTCTTTTACCTCTTTCTTGGCCGCCTCCGTGGATTAGGTTTTCAATTCTAACACCATTTCTTATATAAAGTGCTCCAATACCTTTAGGTCCATAAAACTTATGTGATGCCATAGAAAGCAAATCTATATTCATTTCTTTAACATCTATTGGCACATGTGTAACTGCCTGAACTGCATCTGTGTGGAACAATATTTTCTTTTCTTTACATATAGCACCAATTTCTTTTATAGGCTGAATAACACCAATTTCGTTATTTGCAAACATCACTGAAACTAATATAGTTTTATCTGTAATAGCTGCTTTAAGATCATCAATGCTTATAAAACCATATTCGTCTACTGGTAAATAAGTAATGTCAAATCCTTGCTTCTCCAAAAACTTACAAGTATGTGTTATTGCATGATGCTCTATAGCTGTAGTAATTATATGATTTCCTTTGTCTTTCTTAGATAGTGCAACTCCTTTAAGCGCCCAATTATCGGCTTCTGATCCACCTGCTGTAAAATATATCTCATTTGCTTGTGCGTTAA
>JAYFRK010000616.1:0-2309 GCA_034925975.1 Clostridium sp. | reverse complement strand
AAAACAAACCACCGCCATCAAACTTTAAGTTAGTATTCTTCAACTATATTCTTAACTTAGTATTCTTTAGACTAAAAAACTGTCGCATAAGAAATGTAAGTTATGTCATATCAAAAGACACCATTTTGTCGCATTAGATATGACAAAAAAGTCTGAAAAAAATATAGCGAGTTAAGATTCAACTGAGTTTAGTATTTCATATAAATTATTTGGCACGGTAGCTTGTCTCAGAAGAAGGCTTTCTAGTTTATCAAAGTCATAGTTCCTTTGATGAAAATCATTAAAGGAATCTTCTTTTTTATTCCAATTATTTTGAGGCTTAAAGTTATATTTTGGTAGATTATTATTAGATTTATTTTCTAATCCTTTATAAATATAGCTCAATTCACTATGTACATTGTCATGTTTTCTAGCATTAGTGCTATCAATACTAGCATTAGTATTAGCACTAGCAGAACTATCAATATTATCATTAATATCTTTGTTCACCTCAGATTTAGAAGAACTCAACTCATAAACATTACTAATAGAACCTCTTCTTTTTACAGTTATAAGGCCGCAGTCACATAACTCCTTTAATGATCTCTGTACAGTTCTAACACTTTTATTAAGTTTTTCTGATAAAGTCTTTTGAGATGGAAAGCAGGTAGTTTTATTGTTAAAGCAATAGCTTTTTAGAATACAATATAATTTAAAAGCTTGTCCACTTAATTCTAAATTTAAAATTTCATTTTGTATCATTGTAAAGTTTGTCATATTAATCCCCTCCAATAGGCAAATATGCACTTGTAAGAAAATATCTACATAAACAGAGTTCTTGGCTTCAGAGGGAGTTCTTACTCACACTGAAGCTTAGAAATCGTTATCCAGGGACGTAGCCGCTCTTTACTCCCACTTTGAATAAGATGGGAGTATTAGAGCGGGTAGTCATCGGATAAAATTTAAATTTAGTGTTTATCCTAGTATAAAAGGCTTATGATTATTTGATTAATTTTTATGAAAAATATGTAAGGAAATATATAACATGTGGAAACATAATATAACTATGTATTATAATAAAAAAGGAAAGTAAATTTATTAAATAATTTTTAGAGGGGTTGTTCATATTTTGATGATTAATACTCACAGGTTAATTGGTGACAATATAATTAAATATTGTAATAATAAAAACATATATTTAATTAATAGTTCAAAGTTTATATGGGGAAATGCTAAACCGGACTTTGTACCTAAATATACTTTTAAGAAACATTACTTTAATGAAAGTATAGATATGGTATTAGAAAAAATAAAATATTTATCACTATTTTCATCAAAAGAATTTTATTCTAAGCAAGTAATTGAAAAGTTTAGTGAAGAACTTGGGGTTTTATGCCACTTTTTATGTGACTTCTTTTGTGCACCTCATTATTATAGATGGGAGTTTAAAAGTCCTAATGCTATAAAAAACCATGTAATGTATGAAAATGAATTAGCTAAAGTAGCTAAAAAGTTTATACCAACTGTTATAATAAATGAGACTTTAGATTTAGAAAATATCAAAGATTTTATACTACAATTACAAAAGCAATATGATGGAACACTAGATTGTAATAATGATTTGACATTTTCCTATTATGTTTGTGGAAGTATATTAGCTATGATTCTAAATAGTGCAGTTGAAAATAATAATATAATATCTAATGTAATTTAAAATAGTTATGGATATTGGGTTCTTTATGCAATATTAATTGAAAGAAAGGAATAATTATATATAGATGAATGTATTTTTTTTCATATTAACAAATAACATAGTGCCAATTTTCGTACTAATTATAATTGGATATTTAATGAATAGGAAGTTTAACCTGGATATATTTACTTTAACTAAACTGAATTTTTATATATTTGTACCGGCATTTACTTTTGTAAATCTTTATATTACTAAAATTCATTTGGAAATGGTAAAAGTTATGATTATAACAGCTTTAATTTTAATCATAAATACCTTATTATCCTCTATAGTTGCTAAAAAAAGAAAGTATAATAAAGGTATGAAAAATGCTTTTGCCAATTCAATTATGTTTTACAATTCAGGGAATATAGGTATTCCTCTAATGACTCTAGTATTTAGCAGTGCTCCATTTATAATAAATGGACAAAAGCCATATTTAAGTGTTGCACTAACTGCTCAAATAATGGTTTTAGTAATACAAGATATTACAACCAATACATTAGGGTTTGTAAATGCTGGACAGGCTAATACTCATTGGAGAGAATCTTTTATTAAAGTTTTAAAGATGCCTTCAATTTATATAATACCATTAGCT
>JAYFRK010000420.1:0-9846 GCA_034925975.1 Clostridium sp. | reverse complement strand
TTCCATAGTGGTGCTGCAATTATATACTTATCTGCATCAGCAAATTGATATGCGTATTTTAAAATAGGATGATTTTTACCTTCACCAGGTTCTGGTATATGAAGACTGATACCCTCTTCTGTTAGAAAACCTATACCTTCTTTGTATAGATCTAGAGTTATAACTTCATCCTTAGGATTTTGCTCTTTGTACTTTTCAACAAAGTTATCTGAAATTCTATAAGTTCTTGATGTTCCTTCTGGTTTTGCATTTGCTTTAATATATAATACTTTACTCATATTAATTTACCTCACTTTAAATTTAATTTCACATCTAATATTATTAACAGTTGCTACTTTTCTATATATACAAACAAATAAATTTATCTTCGATAGCTATCTTTTAATAAATCTTTAATAATATTATGATATTATTAAAGTATAGATTTATCAAGTATGCACTTTTTTGTCAGCTTAAGACAAAAAAGTCACCACTAACTAGCGAGGTGTTTAAAATGGAGCAGTTAACAAGCAGACATGAAGAATGCTATATGAAAGATAAGTGCCTTAAATATGAAAAGTGTCCAATGGTTCTAATTCAGAACATGATTTCAGGAAAATGGAAAATAATGATTCTATGGTACTTAAGTTATTCAAAACTTAGATTTAGCGATATTCAGAGAAAACTACCTAATGTTGCTCAAAAAGTACTTTCACGTCAATTAAAAAGTTTAGAAGAAGATAATCTTATACACAGAAAAGTTTATCCTGTTATGCCACCTAAGGTCGAGTACAGCCTAACAGATGTTGGTAAAAAATTAATTCCCCTGTTAGAAATGATGCATAAATTTGGTGCCGAATATTTAGAAGAGGGTCTCAAAAATCAAGCAGAAGGGAAAACTACATAAATTTTCCCAATCCACCTTATCTTTTATAAATCCTAAAAAATACCTTTTTATTTTCTATTTGCATTTAATAGATAGCTTAAATACATATTCATCATTAGGAAATCTAATAAAATCATTGGCAAAACTCTCCACATACAAAGGTCCTTCTGTAGTTATGTGTTGAGAAGATAGTAACATAGTAAACGAATGGATTATTTCTGAAACCTTTCCATTTGGGATACTTTGAATGATACAAGCATAATCACCAGCAGGTTTGGTTGCATCACTCTCATTTTTACTAGTCGCTTTCTTAAATACATACTGAGGAACTGTTGTCATTTCTTCACTCATGATAACTCCAAGATGATATCCATTTGTAATATAATTAATAAATATAGGATTTTCCTCTGGTATTTCTTGAGTAATTAAATAGATATCCGATGATTTTTCTATAAAAAATTTATTACATCCAATTTCTAGATAATTATTCAATTGCTCCATTGTGTGGTTAAGAATTTGTTCAGCCATTTTCAACTCATCTTGTTTTTCTCTAATCAAACGTATTTGATTATTTAACAAAGCCTTACAATGTGATAAGTTATTTTCACTCATTAAATTTTTTATATCAGAAAGGGACATTCCTACCGATTGAAGCGCCTTAATCATGCTCATAGTATCAAATTGATTAGAAGAATAAATTCGATATCCGTTTTCTTTTATTTCAATAGGCTTTAATAAATTTATTTCATCGTAATAAAATAATGTTCTTTTTTCTACTTTACACATATCAGCAAATTGTTTTGTAGTGAGTTTATCTTCAATCATAAAATACTCCTTGCCTATCACGTTACGTGATACTTTATAATAGCCATTATAACAAGTGGTAAGTGAGGGGTCAAGAAAATGGATATGACAAATGGAAATATTAAGAAGACACTATTTAATTTCGCTCTGCCTATGATATTTAGTTTGGTCACCCAACAATTGTATAATGTAGTTGATATGGTTATTGTAGGTCGCTATTTGGGAGTGAATGAACTTGCGGCAGTTGGTAATGCTGGTGCAGTAGTTCAGATTTTGATGACACTATCAGGTGGATTAGAAATGGGAAGTGAAGTCATCTTCGCTAAATATATAGGTAAAAAGAAATATAAAGACATTATCATAGGAGTAAAAAGCATCTTATTGTTTGGTTTTATCAGTGGCCTATGCATAACCATAATTGGTGTATGCTTAAAAACACCTATACTCTCATGGATTAACGTACCAAGTCAGCTTTATGCTGATACAGGAATATATATCAGTATCTATATATCAGGCATTGCAGGCATATTTATATATGACATTTCAAGAGCAATTATAGTTGCTTTGGGAGATTCAAAATGTTCTATGATTTTAGTAATATTAACTTCATTATTAAATGTAATCTTAGATCTATTATTTATTCTTGTATTTCATATGGGCACTGGAGGAGCTGCATTTGCTACAATTCTTTCTCAAATTATTGGAATGATAATAGCCCTTGTGATATTAAGAAAAAAAATGCAGCCATTTATAAAAAGATATAGTTCTAGCTCTATGCAATTTAAAAAAATCATAGAAATTTTATCAATTTCAGTTCCAACCATATTTCAACAGTTAATCTTATCTCTATCAGCACTTTTTTTACAAACATTAGTCAATCCATACGGAAGCGAAGTAATCAGTGGATATATGGCTGTGAATAAAATAATGTTATTCGGAATGCTGGTTGTAATAGGAATATCACAAGCACTGTCTATTTTTATAGCATCCAACTCAGGTGCAGAACAAACAAACCGTATCAAAGAAGGCTATAGAATTTGTATACGATTTTCAACGGTATATTTATTATGTGTTGCAGCATCAAACTTTTTGATTCCCAGATATTTGATTGGAGCTTTCATTGATATCTCTGAAAATCCAATAGCCTACCAATTTGCAAAAAATTACTTACAATTCTCTTGCCTTGCTTATTTATTTTATGGATGGAAGATAATTAATGAAAGTGTACTGCGCGGATTTTTGATGATGAAGGAATATCTATATTCTAATTTATCCGATTTAATTATTAAAATTGTCACCACCTATTTCTTAGTAGCTCAATTTTCTTTAAACGGCTTTTGGATTGGAAATATGCTTGGGAAAGTAATTGCTTTTGTTATTTGCATGCTGGCTATTTGGCATAATCATCTGCTAAATCAAAATTCAACATGTATAACTGATGCTAAATAAATATGTCATTTTAAAATCTATAAGCACTGCTTTTTTAGAGCAGTGTTTTTTCATATCTATATTTATTTAACATTTATAATTTTTTATGCATTTGGGAGAGCGTTCATTTTCATTATATAATGACCTAAATCCTAATCTTGTTACTATTTTCTTCTCAACTATTTCATATAAACTTCCTACTTTATTTCTTAATTTCAAGTTATAAATATAGCTTGTTGCAAAAGCAAGTATATATGCCCCCATGACATCCATAGGGTAGTGATGACCAACATATATTCTTGAAACTCCTACAAGTATGGACAATATAGTCAATATTAAGTTAAGCGACTTGTTGTAATCTCTAAGTCCTAATGCTATACTCATTGTCCCTGTTGCATGGTCACTTGGAAAGGATGCATCTTTTACATGAGCAAATAATAAATTTACCTTGTTATGAACAAAAGGCCTGTCCACATAATAGATACCTCCAATGATAAAACTTAAAATTAAGTTGATTAAAGTTATAACAAAAGTATTAAAAGCAATTTTTCTATAATCAGAATTCTTTTTTATAATTCCTAAAATAAATACCATTACAATGGCTGCCATAAATATATAGGGCACATCTTTTGAGAAGAAAACCATTATCCCATCTAAAACACTATTTTTATTTGCTAGGTTATTTATTAATCTAAAAAGTTCCATATTCATATTGAACTATCCTTTCTATAATATATTCTGATAAAAAGCAATGGCCTTTTCTATATATCCTTTTTGTAAAATTATAAAGATAATTAAATGTACTATTTCTTTATGCTGTCATATATTATGAACATTTTAGATTAAAATTAGATTAAAAAACTTTTAGATTTATCTTAAAAAATAACTGCTACATTAATTATCTAAATTTAATGTAACAGTTACTTTTGTACCCTTACCTTCTTCACTTTCTACATGTATAATTCCATGATGTATGTCAATAATCCATTTGGCAATAGACAGTCCAAGTCCTGTTCCCCCTTTTTCTTTAGACCTGGATTTATCTACAATATAGAACCTATTAAATATATTTTCCACTTCATCTTTAGGTATTCCAACACCTGTATCACTAACAGTTATTTTTGCAGTTTTATCTTGGGTTTCTGAACTTATATCTATCTTTCCACTGTCCGGAGTAAACTTCATACTATTATCAATAAACACTCTTAGCATTTCTTTTATCATCTTATAATCTGCAAAAATTTTAATATTATCATTTTTATTGCTGGATATTATGTGATTTTGATCTATTATTCTGCTTTCTTTCACTACTTCATCAATTAATTCATTAAGCCAAAATTCTTTCTTTTCTACAAACTGAGTACCACTATCACCCTTTGCAAGGAACAATAACTTTTCAATTAAATTAGCCATATTAGTGGCCTCTAATTTAATTGCATAGATTGACTTTTCCAAGGCATCTCTATCATCTTTTCCCCATCTGTCCAATAGGTTAGCATATCCTTGAATAATAGCAATAGGAGTTCTAAGTTCATGTGAAGCATCTGATACGAATTGTGCCTGCCTATTAAAAGCCCCTTGAAGTCTATCTATCATCTTATTAAAGGTACTGACAAGTCTTTTAAGCTCATCATCGGGACCCTCTTTTACCTCTATTCTTTCCTTTAAGTTATTGATGCTTATATTTTCAGCAGTTTTAGTTATATTATCAATAGGCTTTAACATTCTCTTACTTACCATATATCCCAGTATAATAGATGCAATAACACCTATAAAGTCAGCTACAGCCATAACCCAGAATAATATTTTCATAAACTCATATTCGTTATCCATATCTTTTACTATTTGAATATATACAGTACCATATTTTTCACTTTCAAATTCAACATTTTTATAAGTTAAATGTCTTCCTCTATATTCAATGTGTTTTTCCTTACCTACTGATTCTTCTAAATTGTCTTGAAGCTCTTTAATCTTATAATCAAATTTTCCTGATGAGTTTATTATTTTTCCGTCTTTCTGTACTATGTTTATGAAAATATTCTCCTTAGAAGGAACATTCAAAAATATTTCTTTATCCCATAATTCTAACTGCTCACTTTCTGATGTAAGCTTATTTAATACTATAGTTTGCACATCTTCTATCTGTTTATTTGTCTGATTATACAGGTAATACTTCACACCATATAAAATAGAGGCATTTAGCAGAAGTAATACTAATGAAAACATAAAAGCATATACTATTGTAAGCTTTATAGAAATTTTTGCACTTTTAATAATCTTTAAAGTATGATTAATTATCTTTGATAACATATCCTATTCCCCTTATTGTAGTTATAAGCTTCTCTTCAAAGCCGTCATCAATTTTACTTCGTAAATATCTTATAAATACATCTACCACATTAGTATCTCCTATGTAATCGTAACCCCATACCTCTTCAATTAACCGCTCTCTTGTAAGCACAATATTTTTATTAATTAAAAGCATTTCAAGAAGACTATATTCTTTTTTGGTAAGTTCAATTTCTTTACCCTTTCTCCACACCTGATGTGTTTCATTATTCATTACAATATCCTTTACTTTAATTTCATCAACCTTATTATTTAATACTTTATCTCTTTTATATACTCGTATTCTTGCCAATAATTCCTCTATTGCAAAGGGTTTAGTTAAATAATCATTAGCCCCAGTATCAAGTCCTAAAACTTTATCTGGTATATCACTTTTAGCAGTTAACATTATTATTGGTACATACGAGAATTGTCTTATCCTTCTACAAACCTCAAGTCCATTTAGATTTGGTATCATAATATCTAGAAGAATTAAATCATACTCTGTATTTTCCACCTTTTTCAAAGCTTCTCTTCCCTCATAAGCTGCATCAACTTCATATCCTTCATGAGTAAGTTCCATTTGAATAAACATTGACATTTGCTTTTCATCTTCTACTAAAAGAACTTTAAAATCCTTCAAGCTACCACCTCCATAAGAAAATAGTTAACTATTAATTCACCATACAATATTAACTATATACTACTTTATTTGCCTTCTCTATGTCTGTCTCTATTTTCTTTAGTAGAATTTATATTGTTTACTCTTAATAGATTAGATTAAAATGCAGAACTTTCAACTTTTCTCTTTTCTTTAATAAAGACTACAATTCCTGGAAGTAAAGAGATAATTATTATAGCAATTAGTACATAGGAAAAATTATTTCTTATAAAAGATAAATTCCCGAAAAAGTACCCTCCACATAAGAACAAGCTTACCCATAGTGCTCCACCAATCATATTATAAGGTATAAACTTTTTGTACTTCATTTCACCAATGCCAGCTACAAATGGTGCAAAAGTTCTTATAATAGGAATAAATCTTGCTATAACTATAGTCATTGAACCATGCTTCTCATAAAAATCTTGAGCCTTCTTTAAATATTCTTTGTTAATAAATCTTATATCTTCTTTTTCTAATATCTTGGCTCCAATCTTTTTTCCTATATGGTAATTTACTGTATCACCAAGTACCGCAGCCAAATAAATTATAATTAATAAGGTGAATATATTAAGAGAACTTATTGCTGCTATCGCTCCTGCTGCAAATAGTACTGAATCTCCTGGCAAAAATGGTGTAACGACTAACCCTGTTTCAAAGAAAATAATGGCAAATAAGATAACGTATGTAAGTATTCCATATTGCTGTACTATCAAATTTAAATACTTATCAATATGCATTATAATATTAATAAAATTTCCAAAAACATCCATGTCTTTCTCTCCTCATTTTCAAATAAACTTTCTAGTGTAATTTTTATTATTATGCTCAATATTATAAACATCCTAAATTAAAATTAGATTAAAAAAATCTTAAACTTTACATTCATTGTCACTATTTAGTTAATAAATTTTAATCCTATTGTAACTTATTATTTTAGTAATAAATTTATAATTTCAATATGTAGATATGTTACAAGAAACTGTCAGTTTTCTATAAGTTAAAATATCTTTTAGTAAATCCATTTTAAAAATAACTTAATAAGGGGTGCATGAAATGAAATTTAAGAGATTATCAGCATTTATATTAACATTAACTTTTGCTACTTCCGCTACAGCCTACGCTTCTATTAGTAAAATTCCTACTTCAAATAGAAAAAGTGTTAATATTCAAGTTTCAAGAAATAGTAATAATTTAAGTAAAGTTAAGTCTTCTAATAAAGCTAAAATTAAAAATAAAAGTAATGTTGGAAGTACTAAAAAGTACAATAAAAATAAACTTACGGAGCAAAAAGCTTTTAAAATAGCAGTTAAAACTACAAAAAACTATTTTAAACTTAATGGTGATGAAAGCAAATTTAAACTTGATAAAATATCAGACATGAAGACATACTGGATTGTTTTTATAAGCAATGGTAAAGAAAGCTTTCAAGTAAGAATTTCTTTACAGGATAAAAAACCATTTTTCATCTCTAGAAATATCTCTTCAAATTATAAAAACAAACCTATTTCTAAAGATGCCAGTAAAAAAATTGCAGATAACTTTATAAAATCATCACCATTAAAAAATACTAAATTAAAATTTTTAAAATCTAGCTACGAACTAAAATTTAACAGTTCTGAAAAAGAATACTATGTTTTTGAATATGTTAAACAAAATAAAGATCCTAAAAATCCTCAAAATTTAATTATTGTTAAAGTGAACACTTTTTCAAAGGCAGTTTCAGAAATTTCTTTTTAGAGATAAGTTAAAACCATTAACTTTCCCTTATCTAATTTAAAAAATGACTTCTGATTTTATTTCAGAAGTCATTTTTTAGTATTACAATGTCTGAACTGTATCATGTACCAACTATTTATACATCAGCATAATCTATAGGATGACGAATATATTAAAATATAGTAAGTATTTCAAAATCTATTTTAAATGAATGTTGATTTTTACATTCATTTAAAATTTTTTATTAATGGGTTAAGGCTGTTTTAAGAATTGTTGAGTCTATTGTCAGCACGCTCTTAAAACATAGTCAAATATTATAAAAGAAAAGAGATGATGTAAAATGAAAACCCTGAAAAAAATAATAACACCTTTATTATTAGTTGTATTAACTATGTCATTTTCTGCCTGTTCAAAGAAGACACCAGAAAATCCAAAGGAAAAAGAACAAACAGAAAATACAGCTAGCGAAGCAACTACTACAAAACCTGCTTCCCAAAATATATCTAATGATTTATACAGCTATGAAGTATTGATAAACGGTATGGCATATTCTCTTCCTACTTCATTTTCCACATTTGAAAAAAACGGATGGTTAGGCAATGATTTTACTAATACTAAACTAGAACCAAATCAATACAAATTAGAAACCTTAAAGAATGGGAACCAAAATATCTTGATAAAAATAGTAAACTTTGGCATGGATGTTTCACCATTATCACAATGTCTCGTTGGTGGTGTTAAAATAGAATCAGACACTCAAAACCCTGGAACAACTATTTCTATTGCAAAAGGAATTACTATAGGATCTACCTATGATCAAGTAATTGCAGCTTATGGCAAACCTTCTAATGAATATAAAGGAGACAATATAATTAAGCTAACCTACAAATCTGGTAGCTACTCAAATTATGAGATTTCAATTAATGTTGAAGATAAAAAAGTATATGCTATTGAAGTAGACAATTTAGCGCCACCTAAAAAAGACCAAGGTACTTCTACTAATACAACAGCACCTGAAATAGTTAAAAACTATAAAGCTCCTTCAAGTATAGGTAAAGATTTATTTTCTTTCCAAGTTAAATACGGAGGTAATTACTATAAATTACCGGCGCCTATTACAGAACTAACTAAAAACGGTTGGACACTTCAATCAAATAATGATCAGGTTATTCCTGCTAAGTCTGGTGCTGTAGGAGTGGAATTAAGAAAAGATAACCAAGTACTAAGAACCCAAATTCACAACTATAGTGATAAGGGAGAACCTCTAAAACACTGTTTTGTTACTTATTTAGAGTACTACAATAATGGTGCAATGATTCCTTTGGAATTACCAAAAGGGATTTCAGAAAAATCTAGCATAGACCAAGTAATTGCAGCCTATGGCAAACCTGCTAAAGTAGAAGAAAGCACTAGCTTCAAGTATTATATATACGGAAAGTCCTTTGAAGAAGTTACCTTTATGACTAATAAAAGCAGCGGAAAAATAGAAAAAATTGAAGTGAATTATTCTCCAAAAGAATTAAAGTAATATAATACAAAACATATTGCTAATTTTAAAAATAATAAAAGACTATGAAGTTTATTTACTAAAATTCTCTTCATAGTCTTTTTATATTGCTTATTTTTAATAATATTACAATATCTGAACTCTATTTCTACCGCTTTCTTTTGCTTTATATAATGCCTTATCAGCATTATTAATAAATTCTTCATAAGACATATCTTCTGAAGGAATTACAGTTGCAACTCCTATGCTTACTGTTACATAGGGTTTAACTTGTGAATTAACGTTAGGTATCATTAAGTTTTCTATATTAGTACGTATTTTATTAGCTATGAATTCTCCTCCTTTACTGCAAGTTTCCGGAAGGACTATAGCAAATTCTTCTCCACCATATCTTGCAAATAAATCTTCTGGCCTTTTTAATGCATTTTTCCCTGTACTTGCTACTATTTTTAGACATTCATCTCCTTGAAGATGGCCATAAGTATCATTGTAAGCTTTAAAATGATCTATATCCAGCATAAGCAATGACAA
>JAYFRK010000066.1:0-3401 GCA_034925975.1 Clostridium sp. | reverse complement strand
TGAAGACTATATAAAAATGTCAAGATACTATGGAATACTTGTAGATAATTTGGAAAACTTTAAAGTTGACGCTAAAGTTTCTAGAGAAGATATGTGTAAGTCTCTTATAAGATTTTTAGGCTACGATAAAATTGCTCAATGCAGTGATATATTTGTATTAAACTTTAAAGATGCTAAAGATGTATCTAAAGAGAATACAGGATATATTGCTCTAGCTAAAGGCTTGAACTTAATAAGCTTAGATAAAAACAACAATTTAAATCCAAAGAAAATAATAACTAATGAAGAACTTGCCTTAGGACTTTACAGAGCTTTACAGCTAAAACAAGTTAATTATATCGGTCACTATCCTATGAAATAAACTAAAAAATATGGTCTGCATAACTTACAGGCCATATTTTTTATAATATCATTTAAGTTTTTCTTCTATTTCAGCTTTCATTGCTTCATATCCAGGCTTTCCAAGAAGTGCAAACATATTTTTCTTATATGCTTCAACTCCTGGTTGATTAAATGGGTTTACCCCAAGTAAATAACCACTTATTCCACAAGCTTTTTCAAAAAAGTACACTAGATATCCAAAATAATGTGGAGTTAATTCAGGTATATTTATTATAATGTTAGGAACTCCTCCGTCATTGTGTGCAACTACTGTTCCTCTAAAAGCTTGATGATTAACATAGTCCATGTCTTTTCCAGCTAAGAAATTTAATCCATCAAGATTATCCTCATTTTTTTCTACAATAACAGATTTCCTTGGTTTTTCAACATTTAAATGAGTTTCTATTAAATTTCTTAATCCCTCTTGTATATACTGGCCCATGGAATGTAAATCAGTTGAAAAATCTGCTGCTGCCGGGAATATACCCTTATTATCCTTTCCTTCACTTTCTCCAAAAAGTTGTTTCCACCATTCGCCAATATAGTGGAGAGAAGGTTCAAAATTAACAATCATTTCAACAGTTTTTCCTTTATTATATAGTGCATTTCTTGCTGCTGCATATCTATAAGCCTGATTTTTATTTAAATCTGGAATTCTATATTCCTCTCTAGCGGCTGCAGCTCCCTTCATCATTTCATCTATATTTATTCCAGCTGCAGCTATTGGAAGTAGTCCTACTGCTGTTAGAACTGAAAATCTTCCTCCTACATCATCAGGTATTATAAAGGTCTCATATCCTTCTGCCTCAGCTAAAGTCCTTAGAGCACCTTTTGACTTATCAGTTGTAGCAAAAATTCTTTCTTTTGCACCTTCTTTTCCGTATTTCTTTTCTAATAAATCTTTAAATATTCTAAATGCTATAGCAGGTTCTGTGGTTGTTCCTGATTTGGATATGACATTTACAGAAAAATCTACCTCTTCCAGCATTTCAAGTAAATCCATCATATATGTGGAGCTTATATTGTTACCTACATAAAATATTTGTGGATATTTTCTTTTTTCTTTTGAAAGATTATTATGAAAAGTATGGCTTAACATTTCAATTGCTGCTCTTGCTCCTAAATATGATCCACCTATTCCTATAACTATTAGAGCATCTGAATTATTCTTGATTTTATCTGCACATTTTTTTATTCTTTCAAATTCCTCTCTATCATAATTTTTAGGCAAGTCTACCCACCCTAAAAAGTCATTCCCTGCACCAGTTTTCTCATGTAATAAATTATGTGCTGCTGTCACTAATGGTTGAAGTTGCTCAACTTCATGATAATTTAAATAAGGCTTTGCTTTAGACAAATCTAATTTTATAGACATATACTAACCCTCCAATATTGTTAATTAGGATAGTATTTAATTTCAAGAAAATTTTAATGTATTTCTATCCTCAATTCAAGTTTTTATGAAATTTTCTTCTTCTACTTATCCTTAAAATATTCCTATACCCTATTTAATATTCCCATTTTAATATAACCAGTATACTTTTATTCTAATCTTTAATCAGCTGAACCACTATAATCTCCGGTCTATTAAAAACTCTAAGAGGTGCCAGACTATTTCCAAGTCCTCTACTGACAATCATAGTCGAGCCTCCTTCTTCATATTTTCCAGAGGTGTATTTGGGGAAAAATCCTTGCTGCGGTGCTATAATTCCTCCTAAAAATGGCAGCCTTACCTGTCCTCCATGAGCATGCCCACTAAAAATTAAATCTATGTTATTTCTTATATAAATTGAGAACTTTTCTGGCCTATGAGATAATAGTATTTTATATTTATCCTTAGAATGATTTTTTATTGCATCATTTATTCTATTTTGAACTATTTTATTTTCTTTCACATTACTATTTGGTGAATTAGGATCATCTATGCCCCCCATGACAATTTGTCCTAATCCCTTTTTTAATACTATGCTTTCATTTCTTAATACTACAGCTCCATTTTCTATTAACTGCTGTTCTAATTCTTTAAGTCTTCCAGATCTCATTTCGTGATTTCCCGAGACATAATAAACTGGTGCTATTTTTCTAATACTATTTACAAGTTTGAGGCTAGGCACTTCATCATATCTCCTGCTATCAATAATATCTCCTGTAATAACTATTAAATCTGGACTTATCTTAGCAACTTTTTCCACTAGCTTTTCTTGATTTTTTCCAAAAGACTTATTGTGTAAATCAGATAAATGCACAATTTTATAAGCATTAAACTCTCTTGGAATCTTTTTTGATGTAACCTTAATACTACTTACTTCAATAAGATTATTGCTAATATATACAAAAACAATTAAAAGAACTACTATTATGAATGCTATAACTAACTTTTTCTCCATATTTTTATTTCTCCAATTGCTATAAGCTATATTTTTATTCTTTACTTTTTAATTATTAATATTTATTCTTTATTATCTATTTCTAATTTTAACTCAATAATATCATATAAATAAAAGGCTATGTTTTAAATGAATGTAAAAATTAACATTTATTTAAAACATAGCCAAAATAAAAAGAAACTCATGCTTATCACATGAGTTTTAAAATTAATTCATTTAAAATAATTTTAAATGAAAAGTTGCCTAATTGATTTATCAGCCTGCTGCTTTTTCATTTTTAACTGCTACCATTTGATCTGCCACATAATTTACAAGATCAACTACTCTTACTGAATATCCCCATTCATTATCATACCAAGCTATAACTTTAACCATATTACCATCTATAACCATTGTTGAAAGTCCATCAACTATAGATGATCTATAATCACCTTTATAGTCTACAGATACTAGTGGCTCATCTGAATATCCAAGAATTCCAGCCATTTCACCTTCTGCTGCCTTCTTAAATTCTGCATTTATTTCTTCAACAGTTACATCCTTTTTTAGTTCACATACCAAATCTGTTACAGAAACAGTAGGTGTTGGAACTCTTAGTGCAAATCCATTAAGCTTTCCTTCTAGTTGTGGTAA
>JAYFRK010000602.1:0-3676 GCA_034925975.1 Clostridium sp. | reverse complement strand
TCTAGAAACTAAAGAATTTATATCAGTTGATATGGGGGCACCTGGTCCTGGACAAAATTCTTCTGAATATAGTGTATGCATATGTGCAAAAGATTCTTCTGGTCCATACGATTATGAGCTTAGAAAAAAACTTGTAACCTTATGCAAAGAACATGAAATAGACTATAAAATAGACACTTACCCACATTATGGTTCAGATGCCTCTGCAGCTCTCAAAGCCGGCTGGGATATTAGAACTGCCTTGATTGGCCCTGGAGTCTTTGCATCTCATGCTTATGAAAGAACTCATATGGATTCTATTTTAGCAACACTAGATTTAATTATAAATTATTGTCGAGTAGAATAAGTTACAATTTTGTTACTTAGGTAAAATTCGAATAATTATTATACTAATAATAATTAAATATTCTTTAGAGAGTACTTCATATTTCTTGGTGCTCTCTTTTTATTTTAATTTTGTAAAAATTTCATGGATGTAAAACCCTAAACATATATAAAATGTAATTTTTGTAATCATGAGTATAAATAGGCAGGATTTTTGAAACTTTACTCGAATATTGTATCTTATTATAAGTTTTTTATTTATATTAATCTTTCAAATAATACACTTTAGTACAAGGGGGTACTCCAATTGGATATGTATAATAATATTTCTTGTTTAGCTATTTTAGAAAACTTGCCCATACCCGTACTTGTAGTTGATACATATGGCAATATAAAAAAAATGAATTTATCCTCTAAAAATTTATTAAAAAAACTAGATTTTACTACTGATATTGAAGATGAAATTAATATATGCTCTATTATCTATTTCTATGATGAATTAAAATATTTTGTCCATAGCAATTTAAAATCATTAAATTTAGAAAAAAAAATTGAACTTTTAAATGCAACATTATATTTCCAAATTAAAATTAATAAAATATTTAATAACTTAAATATTTTAGAGCTAATTACTATAGTACTATATGATATAACTGAACAAAAAAAAGCAGAACTTTCATTAAGACAGCGTGAGGAACAACTTAGTTCTATATTGGATAATATGCCTGTTATGATGAGTGTTTTTGATAACAACAATAACGTTGTTTTATGGAATAAAGAGTGCGAAAATGTAACTGGTTATACAAAGGAAGAAATTAATTCTTATAAAAGATGGTCTGAGATCTTGTATCCTGATCTAGAATATAGGAAATTTATATTTAAAAAATATGAATCCATAGGTTTAATTTATAAGGATGCTGAATCAGATATAATATGTAAAGATGGAAGTAAGAAAACTATATCTTGGTTTTCAACATCTGCAATCTCAAATATATCTAATTGGTCATATATAAAATTTGGAGTAGATATAACCCAAAGAAAGGTGGCTGAAACAGGCTTAATTGACAAAACTTTGGAGTTTGAATCTATTTTTAAGGCACTGCCCGATATTTACTTTAGATTTAATAGAGATGGAATATGCTTAGATTGCAAATCAGAAGATTTAGATGATTTAATCTCACCTCAGGAAGAGCTTATTAATCGTCATATTGAAGACATTCATCCTAATGCTTTAGGCGTTAAATTTAAATCTGCAATATTAAAGACTTTAAAAACTAAATCATTAGTTATTTTTGAATATGAATTAAATGTAAAAAAAGGTCTTCAATATTTTGAGGCTAGACTTCTACCTATATCTAGTAATGAGGTTGTATCAATAGTAAGAAATATAACTAAACGTAAACAAGTAGATGAGGAGCTTCTAAAAATAGAAAAGCTTAATTCCATAGGTACTCTTGCAGGAGGAGTTGCCCATGATTTTAATAACATATTAACAATAATATTAGGTAACATATCAATGCTAAAAACCTGTGTAGATTCTAATGATAGAATCTTTAAAAAATTATCAGATATTGAAAAAACTGTTTTTCAGGCTAAAAGCTTAACTAAGCAGCTTTTAACCTTTGCTAAGGGAAGCAATCCAATAAAAAAAGTAACTTATATAAATAATTTAATAAAAGAAACTTCTGATTTAGCATTAAGCGGAAGTAATGTAATGTGCCATTTATCCCTTCCTAAAAACTTATGGCCTGTAGAAGTGGACACTGGCCAAATAAGCCAAGTTATAAGCAATCTTGTTATAAACGCTTGTCAGTCTATGCCTAATGGAGGAATGCTTACTATTAAGGCTAAAAATATAACTTTAGCAGACAATGAAATAGTGGGATTGTCTGCGGGAAGATACATAGAAATATCAGTAAAAGATCAAGGTTACGGAATAAGTGAAGGTAATTTATTAAAAATATTTGACCCTTATTTTACAACTAAAAAAACTGGCAGTGGGCTTGGACTTACATCATCTTATTCTATAATAAAGAAACATAATGGACACATTATTGCAAAGTCTAAAGTTGGTAAAGGTACAGTATTTCATATTTTTATACCAGCATGTGATAGTATTCCAATAGAAATTGAAGAGCCAAAGAGTATATTAATCCATGGCAAAAATAAAATTTTAGTAATGGATGATGAATTGGAAATAAGAGAAGTTTTACACTCAATGTTAACTCATTTAGGATATAAAGTAGAATTATCTAAAGATGGTTTAGAAGCTATAAATTTATATAAAAATTCTATGTTTTCTAATGAACCCTTTGATGCAATAATAATGGATCTTACAATTCCTGGTGGAATGGGAGGAGAAGAAGCAATAAAGCATCTAATTAAAATTGATCCTAAAATTAAAGCCTTGGTATCCAGTGGATATTCTTCCGGTGGAGTTATGGCAAACTATGAAAAACATGGGTTTAAAGGAGTTATAAATAAGCCATACACCCTCGAAGAATTAAGTAATGCTTTAAATAATTTATTAAGCAGTTGTTAATTAAACAACTGCTTCTTTCACTTCCATAGCTACTGCATCACATACTCTTTTATCCAATGCATCAGGTATTATATATTCTTCATTTAACTCTTCAGTATTTATAAGTTCTGCTATTCCTCTAGCAGCTGCTAATTTCATTTTATCAGTTATTTCTCTAGCCTTAACCTCAAGAGCTCCTTTAAATATTCCTGGGAATACTAAAACATTGTTTATTTGATTTGGAAAATCAGATCTTCCAGTTGCCACTACTCTAGCCCCTGCCTTTTTAGCTATGTCAGGCATAATTTCTGGAGTTGGATTTGCCATAGCAAAGATAATGCTATCTCTATTCATAGATTTAACCATATCTTCATTTAATACATTTGGCCCTGAAACTCCAATAAATACATCTTTTCCTTTTATGATATTTTCAATAGTTCCTCTCTCAAAGTTTCTGTTGGTGATTTTTGCAATTTCTTTTTGTGCTTCATTTAACCATTCTTCATTCTCTACTAATGCACCTTTTTTATCACACATAACAATATTTTTCGCACCTGCTAATAATAATAGCCTGCATATAGAAATTCCAGCAGCTCCTGCTCCATTTATAACTATTTTTACTTCTTCAAGAGTTTTACCAACAAATTTTATAGCGTTATAAAGGCCTGCTAAAACAACTATAGCTGTACCATGTTGATCATCATGAAATACTGGAATGTCTAATTGTTCCTTTAACATTTTTTCTATATAAAAGCATTCAGGTGCCTTTATATCTTCAAGATTGATACCCCCAAAAGAAGGTGCTATTAATTTGACAGTTTCAATAACTTT
>JAYFRK010000410.1:0-2464 GCA_034925975.1 Clostridium sp. | reverse complement strand
AAGGTTCTCATATTATGAAGTCTATCTGCTAATTTTATAAGTATAACTCTGATGTCTTTTGTCATAGCAAATAACATCTTTCTAACATTTTCTGCCTGCTGCTCTTCTTTTGTCTTATATGTTATTTTTCCAAGTTTAGTTACCCCTTCTACCAAATTAGCTACTTCAGCGTTAAATTCTCTTTCAACGTCTTTATAAGTGAATTCTGTATCCTCTATTACATCATGTAATAAGCTTGCAGCAATTGTATTTTCGTCTAATCCCATTTCAGCTAGAATGGACGCAACTTCAACTGGATGTATTATATAAGGTTCTCCTGAAACCCTTTTTTGCTCTTTATGTGCACTTTCAGCATAATTATAAGCTTTTATGATTATATCTTTATTAATATTATTACAATTTTCATCAATTTTTTCTAATAAATCATCCAGCATATAAATACTCTCCTAAAATCAAAAGCTGGTTTATATAACCAGCCAACATTTTTTTATAAATATTATATAATACAGTGTAGAAATTTGCAATAAGAACCTAAATTCAAATAAAATCCTTACCATTTTATTTAATTTAGTAAGGATTTCATTCGAATTTTATATATTGTACTCTACTAAAGACATTACATCATATTCTTTTAATTTTTCTCTTCCTTTTAAGTCTGTTAACTCAATAACAAAGTCAAGGCTTACTACTTCTCCACCTAATTGTTCAATTAATTTTACTACAGATTGCATTGTACCTCCTGTAGCTAATAAATCGTCAACGATTGCAACTCTTTGTCCAGGCTTAATAGCATCCTTGTGTACTTCTAAAACATCAGTACCATATTCTAAATCATATTCTACTTTTATAGTGTCACATGGAAGTTTCCCTTTTTTTCTTACAGGAACAAAACCAGCCCCTAATGCATAAGCAACTGGAGTACCAAACAAAAAACCTCTAGCCTCAGGTCCAACAATTATATCTATATTTTTATCTTTTAAGTAGTTTACTAATTCATCCACAGCATTTTTAAAAGCGCTTCCATCCTTTAAAAGTGTAGTAATATCTTTAAAACTTATACCTTCTTTAGGAAATCCTTCGATTATTCTTATACTTTCTTTTAATTCCAAATTATATTCCCCCTAGTACAAAATACACTTATTTTTATGTATTAATTCTATCCACTTAAACATTATATATAAACTAGATGTTTTATTCAAGGATAATTAGAAATTATAAATTTTTGTTAGTAGGATTATTTGCAAGGTTATGGTAACTCATTATTTTTTTTCATATATTTTGCTATTTGCTCAGCTCTTTCCATATCAGATGTAGTAAACAATTCTACTACAATTCTTGCATCATCCATTCTTCCTACAGCATTAATTTTAGGCATAACTATATTACATAACTCTTTTAGCCTAAAATAATCCATATTGTCTATATCATTTATTTTAGTTATAGCCCTTATACCATAGTTGTTTGATTTTGATAAATAATATAGACCTTTTTGAAGCATAGCTAAATTTTCTCCAATTAAAGGTACATCACTTGAAGCAATACCTATTGCTACAAGGTCTAAATACTTTTCTATGCATTGCACATGATACTGTTCTGCTATTGCATATGCTAACTTATAAGATATTCCCACTGCGTTTAAATATTTAAAAGGATACTTACATCCAATTTGATTTGGATTTATTACAGTCGTATCAGGAATACTATTTAAAGACTGATGATAATCTGTAATAATTACATCTATTCCAAGTCTATTGCATAACTCCACTTCACAAACCGAATTTATTCCGCATCCAACTGTTATCACAAGCCCTGCCCCTAATAATTTAATATGATTTTTTATCACATTAGAATTAAAGGTATCAGTATAATCTAATACCTCAGGTATGTAATACTCTACATCAGCATTTAAATATTTTAATATAAGCATTAAAAGCGAAACACTAGTTATGCCGTCTACATCGCATGAACCGTAAATAACTATCTTTTCACGTTCATTCACAGCTCTAGTAATTCTATTTAAAGCTTCTCCTATCCCTGTTAAAAGAAAAGAATCATATAAATATATTGAATTTGAAAAATTGTTATAAGAATAGTTACTTTTCATATTTAATCCCCCAAAATTTATAGGAAGCAAATAATATTATAATTTAAATCTCTGATTATTACAAATGGTTTTTTTCACGAAATGACAATATATTTAACTAAAAGTAAGGATTAACAAAACATAATAGGATATTTTGTTAATCCTTGCACTTTTTCTTTTCTTAAAAAAAAATCAGAGCTAAAACTCTGATTTTTAGACTACAACTTTTTTATTTCTTTTTTTAAGTATAATCCATATAGGACTTGCTATAAATATTGAAGAATATGCTCCAGATAATATACCTATTATTAATGGGAAAGTAAAATCTCTTACAGCTGGCACAAATATGTAAACTGCAACTATTGTAAATAATGTTGTTAA
>JAYFRK010000587.1:0-2324 GCA_034925975.1 Clostridium sp. | reverse complement strand
ATTTCTTTTTTAGCAATAAATCCCATAGGTTTATCTATAGCAGCTAATATTGCTAAAATATCAAAATTACCTTGATGATTTGCTACAAAACAACAAGCTCCATCCGGCACATTTTCTACTCCTCTAGCTTTAACTTTTACTCCGGCCTTTTTAAGTACTTGCTTTGCCCAATAAAAAACTGTGCTATGTAAAAATTTTTCTGCCTTTTCTTCTTCTCCTTGCCTCTTCATTTTTTTATACTTACTGTCTAGTCCTAGTGTACGTATTAAATTAAAAATAATGTATGTATATATACCTATTGATCTCATGTTCCCATTCCTTTCTTAGATTGTTTAAGCAACTTCTATTATAGCTATGTAAAGACATCAATTCAATAAATAGTTTATTTTTCTCCTTGTATAGGTTTATTTTTCTATAGAATTGGTATTATTATATAATAATTATATTATTTTATGAATTTTTGAGGTGAGTACATGAAAATCAATAAAAAACGTTCAAAGGCTATCTTGGTTTTTTTCACAATAATATTAATATTATGTGTATATGTCATATATAATTATTCTATGAAAGCTTCTGTAGTATTTCCATCAAAAGATAAACTTTTAATTCACTATATAGATGTAGACCAAGGAGATGCAATTTTAATCCAGTTTAATAATGAAAATATTTTGATTGATTCTGGTTCAGGAAATAAAAAAGCTTCCTCCTATTTAAAGAAACAAAAAATAAGTAAACTTAATTATGTAATTGCCACTCATCCTCATGATGATCACATAGGAAATATGAGTCATATAATTAAAAATTTTTCTATAGATAAATTCTACTCTCCTAAGATTACAACCACCACTGATACATTTAAAAATATGGCTTTAAATCTAAATAAAAAAGGATTGAAAATATCACCTATTACATCTGAAATCACTTTAAATTTAGAAGAAAAAATACACTGCTACATAATACCCACTTACTCTAATTATACTAACCTAAATAACTATTCCGCCATAATAAAAATTGTTTACGGTAACACTAGTTTTATCTTTTCAGGAGATGCAGAGTCTATAAGAGAGGAAGAAACATTAAATAAAGGCTATAATATTAGTGCTGATGTTATAAAGATAGGACATCATGGAAGCAAATCCTCCACGTCACAAAAATATTTGGATGAAGTTAACCCTAAAGTGGCTATTATCAGCTGTGGAAAAGGGAACGATTATGGCCATCCCCATAAAGAAACTTTGCTTAAATTAAAAGAAAAAGGTATAATTACATTTAGAACTGACATACATAAAACAGTTGTATTAGAAAGTGATGGAAATAGAATAGTAAAAAGGACGTGATATTGATGAATCCAGTAGCATTTGAACTGTTTGGTCTACCAATTCGTTGGTATGGAATTTTAATAAGTATGGGCATTATGGTAGCCTATTTTGTAGGCTATAAACAAAGCAAAATTCACAATGTGGATTTTGATAAATTAACCGATATATTTATAGTTGCACTTCCTATTTCTGTATTATGTGCTAGGTTATATTATGTAATATTTGAATGGTCTTATTATAGCGCAAATCCCTCTCAAATATTAAATATTCGTGGAGGAGGTCTTGCAATTCACGGTGGAATTTTAGGAGCTTTGCTAAGCGGTTATATTATGTCAAGAGTAAAAAATGTGAATTTTCTAGATCTACTGGATACCATTGCTCCATCTTTCATAATAGCTCAAGCTATTGGTCGTTGGGGAAACTTTTTTAATCAGGAAGCTTACGGCGGAGAAGTATCTAAAGAATTTATATCTCATTTTCCAAAGTTTATTCAAAATGGAATGTACATAGAAGGCGCCTATCATCATCCTACATTTTTATATGAATCAATTTGGAATCTACTAATTTTTATATTACTTATATTTTTAAGCAATAAGAAACACTTAGCAAAAGGTTCAATTTTCTATTTATATTTGATTCTATATTCTATAGGTAGGTTTGCAATTGAAGGTTTAAGAACTGACAGTTTAATGTTAGGACCATTAAGAATGGCTCAAGTAATTAGTATAATATTTATAATAGCATCCACTATATTCTTAATGAGCGCTAATAAATATAAGAATAACAATCAATAAATTGTAAAAATAAAACTAAGAGCACTAATTACTCTTTGATAGAGATTAGTGCTCTTTATAGTTATTTACATTATTTTATCAAAAAATAAAAATGGCTCCGCGAAAAGGATTCGAACCTTCAACCTATCGGTTAACAGCCGAGTGCTCCACCGTTGAGCTATCGCGGAACATTTACCTGGCTACGACCTACTCTTCCACACCGTCTCCAGTG
>JAYFRK010000368.1:0-2516 GCA_034925975.1 Clostridium sp. | reverse complement strand
TCTGTAGTTACCAAGGCCGCCATTTTGTAGCACTTTACTTAAGTTACGTGAAAACTTTAGTATATTATTCTTCCATCGATGCTCTTTATATCTTTACATCCAGTGAGTACCATAGCTGATTTTAAATCCTCTTTTAATTTTTCTACATACATCTTAATACCTTCTCTTTGTGCACCAAAGGAAGCCGTTACAAAAGGTCTTCCAATAAGTACTGCATCTGCACCTAAACCAATCATTTTAAGTACATCTACCCCATTTCTTATTCCACCATCAGCTAAGATAGTTACTTTTACTTTTACTCTTTCAGCTATCTCTGGCAATACATCAGCAACTCCTGGCGTTTGGTCAAGCACTCTTCCGCCGTGATTTGATACTACTATTGCATCTACTCCAGCTTCTACAGCTAATTCTGCTTCATCAGGAGTCATTATTCCTTTTAGTATAAATGGTAGTTTTGTACACTTTACTATTTCTTTGATTTCTTCAACAGTCTTTGGCATTACTGGCTTACCATGTAATGCTAGTGTAATTAATCCACATGCATCTATATCCATTCCAACGGCAAAAGCCCCTGCTTCTTCAGCCATTTTAATCTTTTTTATAACATTTTCATTAGACCAAGGTTTTATGAATACGATGCCTTCTCCGTTAAATTTTTTTAATTGCTCTAGATTTGTAATTAAAAAAGAATCTACAGCTGTGTCTCCAACCATTGGATATATTCCTGAATCTAAACATCCACCTATTACCCATGATATGTACTCTTCTTCAGTAAACTTTCCTCCCATGTTTAGGGTAGTTCCAGATACAGGTGCAGCAAAAGCAGGTATGTCCATTTTTTTGCCAAATAGCTCAATTGAAGTGTCAGGATTTTTAGCGTCATGAATTACCCTCATATTTAACTTATAAGAATTTAAAGCATCATAATTCTCCTTAAAAGCAGCTCCTGTACCCTTTCCTCCCATTCCTGGGACTTCTCCTGCACACACAACCCCATTACATGCTGAACACACCCTGCAGCTTCCATTTAAATTTGCTTTAGCACTTTTAAGCATTTCCTTGTAATCCATTATAATTACTCCTTTCCTGTACAGCAATTGTTCTAAGGAACAGCTATACTTCTAAAATTATTATTTTTACATAGCTCGAAGCTATCTAAAATTATCTTTTTAAATTTAAATTATCTAAGTCCTCCTCTGTAACCACTTTAATATTATTCTTTAAAAATAATTCTGCTGTAACTCCGTTGCCATCTATCTTTTCTCCGTTAAAATGCCCATTATAAATCTTTCCACAACCACAGGAAGGACTATTAGCTTTCAATATTGCTAGTTCTGCATCTACATCTTTTGCAATTTTCAGAGCTTCGTAAGCTCCTTTTACAAATTTTTTTGTAACGTCTTTCCCTGTAGCGTCAATAACCTTTGCTTTACCTTCTAGTACATCCCTACCAGTTCCACCTTTTATCTCACTTGGAGTTCTAGGGGTTTCTAGTCCTCCAAGTTGTTCAGGGCATATTAAAACTGCTTTTTTATCTCTAAAAAGTTTTAATATATTTTCATTTAAATTGTTACCGCCACTATACTTACAATTAACTCCACAAAGACATGCACTGATTACTATCAATTCTTGTTCCCTCCAAAATTAATAATTATAATTTAGCTATTTTAATTCAACTACAGTAACTCCTGTACCGCCTTCTCCATATTCTCCAAGTCTATATCCTTTAACATGAGGATGTTTTTTTAACATATCGTTAATGGCTTTTCTAAGTACACCAGTCCCTTTACCATGGATTACAGTAACTTCATTAAGACCTCCTATATAGGCATCATCTAAATATTTATCAACTGTATATACCGCTTCTTCAGAGTCCATTCCTCGTAAGTCCACAGAAGTTGCTATTGATTTTAGGTTTAAATTTAACCCTTTTTTATGAGCTTTCTTCTTTTCTTTTTTATTCTCTTTAATTTCTCTTAAGTCCTTTATATTAACTGTTATCTTTAAAATTCCTGCCTGAACTTGTACTTCACCTTTACTATCTGGAGTTGTAAGAACCATAACCTTTTTATCAAACTTAGGAAGATACACTTCCTGTCCTTCATATACTGACTTAAGTTCTTCCCCTTCATCTTTAGCATTTTCCATGCTATCTTCTAGATTATTTAATTTTTCTTTTAATTTTTTTCTATTTTCCTCTAATGCTTGACGAACCTCTGAAGAATAACCCATCTTTTCAAGTTCTCTTATTTCCTTTAGTATTCTGTCAGCTTCTTCTTTAGCTTCTTTAACTATCTTCTTAGCTTCCTTATGTGCTTCTATAGTAGCTTTCTCTTTTATACTTTCGAATTTATCTAATTTTTCTTCATACTTTTCCTTAAGTTTAATAGCTTCACTCTTAACCCCTGCAGCTTCCATTGCATCCCTTTGAGCTTTTATATTTTTATCTTGAAGAGATTGTATCAAATCTTCAAACCTTAAAGTTTCTTCTGCAATACCCTCTTTTGCATCATTTA